>DASUVL010000766.1:0-2842 GCA_036379015.1 Niastella sp. | reverse complement strand
TTTATTTATATGAACATGAAAAACTGGCATCCGTTTTACAGGAACTGGAAAAACAGGGACAGAAGACCATATTAATCGGCGTTACGTTTGCTTTACTTGATTTTGCCGAGAAATATCCGATGCCGTTACAACATACCATCGTCATGGAGACCGGTGGTATGAAAGGCCGTCGCCGCGAAATGACGCGCGAAGAAGTGCACTTGTTGCTCAACACGGCCTTTCAAACCCACGCTATTCATTCAGAATACGGCATGACGGAATTGTTATCACAGGCTTATTCATACGGGAACGGGGTTTTTAAATGTCCGCCCTGGATGAAAGTACTGGCACGCCAGGATGATGATCCGTTGGATGTTCGGGTAACCGGCAGCGGCGTATTAAATATCATAGACCTGGCGAATATATATTCCTGTTCTTTTATTGCAAGCGATGATGTGGGCACGCTAATGCCCGATGGTAGTTTTGAGGTGTTGGGGCGTATTGATACCAGTGATATCCGCGGCTGCAATTTGTTAATAGCCGGTTTATAGATTTTAACAGCTTGTTATGCAACGATCATGTCATTACACAAGTCAAAGGGGAAAGGAAAACGTTATGAAATTAATTTTTATTTTAATGGCATTGCCGGTACTTGCATCTACCTGTAAGAAGGATAAGGAAAAGGATACGAGTGCGCAACTGAAAGGCAAAGTAATACGAACGGCGTTATGCGCCGGTCCTATAGTGCAGGTGTTGAATAATGATTCAATGGGTGAAGATGGCTGGAAAGACACCAGGAACAAGGATGTGCAGTACGACAACGTATTTACAGTTAGGAATGCGTGCAAGGTATCGTTACCGGGAGATGGTACTGTCTTCTATTTTACAATAGATACGACTACTGAATCTGGTTGTATGAACTGTTTGGCGTATGATGGTGAGCCCATAACAGGATATAATATTAGTGATATTTCATTCGGAAAATAATCTGGCTTTAATAGTTTGCCCCGGTCCCCGATAGCTGTCGGGACCGGGGCATTTTTATATTTGTACATTCAATAAAAGGGATGCCTTATATGTGAATAAATCTAATTTGAATTAACGGTTACCATAAAGATAATTTTTGTGTTTAAATTAAATAATTTGTATTCAATTTACTAATATTGCTAACTGTTTGAAAGCTTCATTGATTAAGTAAAGTACTTCTGTAAAAGATCACCAGCGCTTTTTCTACTTACAAACCAATCAGAGACCAGGGAAATATTGCATCAGACAATTTAACTCTAGGCTAATGGCCATAGAGGGATCATTTCTTTTGTATAGATGATATATAAATTTAAAAATTGTAAACCCTTTTCTATGAGCAATGTTTACCACTACTTTAAAAGAAACCTCTTTTTTAGCGCTTTGTTTTTTTCCCAAATTATAATGAGTTCCTTTTCTGATCCTGCGGGAAAAGGAGTAACCGGTACAACATCTGGTACTGGCACAAAACCCGGATCTGTTTTTATTTCGAGTGATACTGCATTGCCAAGGATTGATTCCTTTTCCCGAACCAGTGCCAACACCGGGGATGTGGTTAGGATCTTTGGAAAGCATATGCTCGGGGTTACAGCCGTTAGTTTTGGTGGTATAGCAGCCCTTAACTTTTTTAGTTTTACCGATACGCAGGTAGTTGCAACAGTAGGTTGGGGATCATCGGGAAATGTTAGTGTAACCACACCGTATGGTACTGCCACAAAACCAGGCTTTACGTATCTTGCTGACACCCTTCCACCAGTGATCAATTCCTTTACCCCTACCAGCGGTAGACCCGGAACAATCGTAACTATATCTGGAGCACACTTTAAAAAAACAACAAAAGTGGCCTTTGGTGATACAGCTGCAATATCGTTTACCGTTCTAAACGATTCAACGATCACCGCAAAAGTAGGTTTAGGCAGAACAGGTAGTGTATCTGTCACTACGCTATTTGGTACCTCTTATAAATACCAATTTGTTTGGATTCCGAGTGATACATCATTAACAGTGATTGATTCCTTTGCCCGAACCAGTGCTACCACCGGGGAGTCGGTTAGAATTTATGGAAAGTATTTGCTCGGGACTACAGCCGTTAGTTTTGGTGGTACACCAGCTTCAAGTTTTTGGGCTTTTACCGATACGCAGATAGTTGCAACCGTAGGCCGGGGATCATCGGGAAATGTTACTATAACCACGCAATATGGTTCTGCCACAAAACCAGGCTTTACTTATCTTGCCGACACCTTTCCGCCTGTGATCAATTACTTTACCCCTACCAGCGGTAAAATGGGAACAAACGTAACATTATACGGAGCACACTTTAAAAGAGCAACAAAAGTGCGCTTTGGTGATTCGACCGCCATATCATTTACAGTTTTAAACGATTCAACGATTACGGCACAAGTGGGTAGAGGCAAAACAGGTAATGTATCAGTAACTACACCATTTGGTATTGCTACCAAACCCGGATTTGTTTTTATTCCGAGTGATACCGTATTAACAGTGATTAATTACTTTACCCCAACCAGTGCTAAAGCCGGGAGTCAGGTTAGAATTTATGGAAAGTATTTGACCCCGGGTACAGCCGTTAGTTTTGGTGGTACAGCCTCCACCTATTTGTACGGTGTTTCCGATACGATGATAATTGCTATCGTAGGCCAGGGATCATCGGGGAATGTTAGTGTAACTTCATGGTATGGTACTGCCACAAAACCGGGATTTACATATATTCCTGATTCAACCTCACGTGTTGCTGCAGTAAGCACAAATGCAGGCACCAATGAAAATACGTCTAATTTGTCGCTGGTATTGTATCCAAATCCCGCAAAAACGTATGTGATAG
>DASUVL010000765.1:0-6798 GCA_036379015.1 Niastella sp. | reverse complement strand
GCCGCTGCTATGGTGATCAGCGTCCATATGTTTTTAGGATTGGCGCCGCCCTCCACCTGCGGGTTCATATGAATATCCCGTATAGGTTGCAAGCGAAAGCTTGCCTGAACATCATCCTGTTTTTCGTCGGGCAAATATTTATGTCTGAATAATGCCAGGCGTTTAGGATCACTGGCCAGGCGGCTGCCTGGTTTCAATTGCACGAAAGCTTCCAGGCCAATGGTCATGTTCCAGTCATTATTGCTTCCCTGCACCATTGGCGTATTGGCGATATGCTCAAAACTCCCCAGTATCTCAAAGCGAACAGAAGAATTGGTAGGTATGTTTTCCGCAACGGCGCTGATGGTAAAAGGTTCAAAAACGGTATCGGTTTTTATATCTACTGTTTTACCAACTACATTGGTGGTGCCAAACAGGAGTAATGCCTTTTCTTTCGTAACAACAATATGGTGGGGATCCTGTAAAGCTGTTTTTTTATCGCCATATAGCAGGGGAAAAGAAAACATACTAAAGAAATCCGTATCCACGAATTTGAGGGAGGTCTTGAACACCGTGTTATCAACGCGCACAAGACCGCCGGCGCCTCTTGATCGAACGGCATATTCCACATCGGGGAAATCTTTTTTCATGGCCGGGCCAACGGGCGTACATACCGATCCGCTGCCACCAGGTTCCCGGCCTTCGCCCTGCCACCATTCCACTACGCGATATAAACGATCGCCATTTGCATGAAACCGGTCGTAACCAAATTCATGCACCGAATACAACAGGAACAGGCTAAAACAGGCAATGCCAATCGACAACCCGAGTATATTAATGCCTGTCAACACTTTCTGTTGCGACAGGTTACGAATTGCGATCTTGATATAATGTTTGATCATAGTGTTGGGTTGTCTTCAGCTAATTGGTCTTTCCTGTATTTCCATTATCACATTAGCATATTATCACATTATCACATTAGCATTAGCATTACTCCGCCCTTAGGCTTTTCACCGGATTGGCCAGTGCGGCTTTTATGGCTTGAAAACTGATGGTGATCAAGGCAATCAAAGTGGCTAACATGCCTGCGCCCACGAACATCCAGATGCTGATATGAATGCGGTAGGCAAAATCCTGCAGCCATTTGTACATGACCCAACCCGCTACCGGGAAGGCAACGAAGGAGGCAATGAGCACCAGCTTTAGAAAGTCTTTCGACAGCAACAACACCAGGTGGCTGATGCTGGCGCCTAATACCTTGCGGATACCAATCTCTTTGGTACGTTGCCGGGCTGCAAATGTTACTAAACCAAAAAGACCCAGACAGGCTATCAGGATGGTTATACAGGCAACGGACAAAAAGATCACCTGACGTTTTTGATCTTCCCGGTAAAATAGCTGCCATTGTTTATCCAGGAAATTGTATTCAAACAGGTGATCGGGGTCCACCTCATGTAATACCGTTTCCATTTGTTTCAGGGTTTCACTCATTTTACCGGCGGTTACTTTTGCCGTGAAGTAATCAATATTATGGATCGTATTGTTTTTATAACCTACTACCATGGGCGCCAATGGTTCACGCAGCGATTGAAAGTTGAAATCTTTTACAATGCCTATGATCCTTACCGGCATCGGCCGATCGAATTGAGTGAATTCGCCGCTGAACTTAACGCCGGAAATATCAACAGGCTGGTCGCCCGGCTCTTTAATGCCCAGCAAATGAGCGGCTGCTTCATTCACCAACACGGCAGCGGAATCGCCGTTACCCGGTAAAAAATTCCTTCCCCGCTGTAGTCGAACGCCATAGGTTTTCAGGAATTGATCATCGGCTCCGATGTAATACATGGATTCGCCTTCCATGGTGGTGTTGCCGGCACGTTGTATTTTAACCTGGGGTATGTTCTTCCATTCGCCGGGAACCCGCGAAGTAACACATACGCTTTGTACTGCCGCTAACCTGGCATACCCTTCTTTTATTCGCTCTGCGCCATTGCGTACCGCGCCGCTGTTAATATCAATTACTACCAATTGTTCTTTTTTAAAGCCCAGGTCTTTTTTATTGATAAATTGTAATTGCATGTAAACCACCAGCGTTGCAATGATCATGATGATAGACAAGGAGAATTGTACGACCACCAATATTCGCCGCAGTGATAAATGCCCTTTGCCCACCTGTATATTGTTTTTCAGCAACAGGTACGGTTTTAACCGCGCCTGGTAAAAGGCAGGATATATGCCGGCCAGTAAGCCCACCAACAGCGTGATGATCACTATTCCCAGCCAGATGCTGATATTGGTTGATGTGTTCAGGGTTAATTGCTTTTCTGTAAACGCGTTGAAGGCAGGCAGTATCAGTTTAACACACAATAATGATAACAACTGCGCTAACACGGTGATCAATAATGCCTCCATGATAAACTGGCTCACGAGGTTCGTTTGACCGGCGCCGGTTACCTTGCGTACGGCTATTTCTTTTGACCGGGTGCTGAACCGGGCGGTGGTGAGGTTCACATAATTAATGCAGGCGATCAGTAAAACAAAAATACCTACCAGCGCAAAAACATATATGTACATAATATTGCCGCTGGCGCCGCTGCGCTCAATACCGGTTGAGTAAAAATGAATATTTTTTAATGGTTGCAGGGTAAAGCTGCTTTTTTCGGCGCTGGCGCCGGCACTGGTACGGTTAGCGGCTACCAATTGAGTGATGGCCGATTCCGTACCTGCAGTTCGTTGATCGCTTTTTAATTTTATATAGGTAGAAAATGAATTGGACGACCAGTCGCGGATGGTAAAATCGCGGTACGTGGTAAATGCCGTGGTGAGGGTTGATTCTGAAAAAAGTACATTGAACGTGAAGTGTGAATTACGCGGTACATGCACTACCGCTGTAATAGTGTACGGTTTGCCGTCCCGGTCGGTATGGATCAATTTACCAACCACTTCTTTACGACCGAATAATTTAAGCGCCATATCATCGCTCACAATAACGGAATAAGGCGCTTGCAGGGCAGTACGGCGATCTCCCTGCACTAATGGGAAATCAAAGAACCGCAGGAAAGCAGCATCCGCCGCATTAAAATCTTCATAAAAGGTTTTGGAATAATCAGCATTAAAAACCGGCGAACGACCCAATATTGTTAAGCGGCAGGCGTCTTCCACGGCTGGAAATTCTTTTTTGGCCCGCTCTGAAATATTCCAGGCTACACCCGCAATTTTTGATTCTTTACCAGACGATGATGTTTTATGCTCAATGATGCGGTACATGCGATCGGCATCTTTATGAAAGGCATCGTAGGTAAGCTCATCAAAAACATACAAGCCGATCAGCCAAAAGCAGATCAGTCCGGTGGTTAAACCAAACAGGTTAATAAAGGAATAAACTTTATTGTTAACCAGGTTACGAAATGCGATTTTCAAATAGTTTCGGAACATGATATGCAGTGTTCGTTTTTATTCATTTTTCAAGCGCTGAATCCCGCTGGTAGCGGGGATCTCCGCAGTCAATACCTTGTAAAATTATTCACTTCTTAACGCTCCGACCGGATTGGCCAGTGCGGCTTTTATGGCTTGCACACTTACCGTACCTAATGCGATCACAATGGCAATACCACCGGCAGCGATAAACATCCAGGCATTCAGGTGCACCCGGTAGGCGAAATCGAGTAGCCATTGGTGCATGATCCAGTATGATAATGGAAAGGCGATGATACAGGCGATGAATACCAGTTTTAAAAATTGTTTCGACAGCATACTGGTAACCTGTGTTACGCTGGCGCCCAACACTTTGCGGATGCCAATCTCTTTGGCTCGTTGTTCTGCGGTGTAGGTGGCCAGTCCAAACAGGCCCAAACAAGCTACGAAAATGGTTAGTATGGCAAAGATGTTCATGATGCGTCCGGTCTTTTTTTCGGCCGAATACGTTTTGTTATACAGCTCATCCATGAACGAATATGAGAATGGTTCTTCTGTATTGAATGCTGCCCATTGTTGTTTCATGGAAGTAAGTAAACCGGCGAGGTCCTTTGTTTTTACTTTTACGATCAACCCGGTTTCGGGATACAAAACCATCAGCAAGGGTGTAATGGCTTCGTGTAATGACTTGAAATGAAAATCTTTCACAACGCCAATTACTGTATAGGCAACGTTGTGGCCCCGGTTGGTTTGCTCTCTTATTATCTTTTTTCCCAGGGCATGCTCACCCCAGCCAAAAGCTTTCGCTGCCGTTTCATTAATGATTATGGCTTGTGAGTCGGTTGGCATAGTGGGGGAGAAGTTTCTACCCGCTACCATTTGCATACCTAATGTTGGAATATATTGTTCGTCAATTTTATACTCCAGGGTTCGCATCAATTGTTTCTCCCTGTCTTCCGGATAGGCCAGTGCATTATTATTAAAGCTGGGCCCGGCAGGTTTGTAGCCTGAAATGGTTACGTTTTCAATGCGCGGGTCGTTCAACAATTGATCTCTGAATATGCGTTCGTTTTTTCCTAACGCCCAGGAATTATTCACCACCAGTAACTGGTCTTTATCATAACCTAACTTCGTTGTTTGAATAAATTTCATTTGCTGATACACCACGATGGTACCGGTGATCAAACAAATAGCAATGAAAAACTGGAACACGATGAGGCCGCTCCTCAGGTTATACGTATTTGTTTTTGTAGTGAATTTGCCTTTGAGCGTGGCAATGGGTTTAAAGGAGGATAAAAAGAAGGCGGGATACATACCGGCCAACAGGCTTACCAATAAACCAAGCGCTACGAGGGCGGTCAATGGTTTTATCTGAAAACCGAATGATAAATTTTTTCCTGCCAGTGCATTAAATACCGGCAAAGCCAGTTGTACAAGCACCGCTGATATACATAAGGAGAAGGCGGTGATGAGCGCCGATTCCAACAAGAATTGTTTTATCAGGTCCTGCTTGCGGGAGCCCATTACTTTTCTAACCCCCACTTCTTTGGCGCGTTTGGCGGCCCCTGCGGTTGACAGATTGATAAAATTTATACAGGCGATCAGTAACATGAACAGCGCCACCGCACTGAAAATATAGATGTAACGGATATCGCCGCCGGGTTCAAACTCCGAACTGGAATCGCTATTCAGGTGTATATCTGTTAAAGGTTGTAATGCAAAACCCAATTCGTTGCCTTTGGTGCGAAACTGCGCCAATGTAAGGCCCATGTCCTGTTGTATCTGCGGTCCCATGTATTTTTCCACCATGCCAGGCAACTTCGCTTCCAGCTTTTTATGATCGTACCCATCCTGTAATACCGCATAGGTAAAGTAGTTAGAGGTCATCCAGGAGTTGCTACTTTCATCGGGGTTCGTCACCATAGAGCCAAACATATCAAAATGAAAATGCGAGTTGGATGGTATTTTGTCAAATACACCCGTTACAGTAAAGGGTGGGGAATTATCTCTTTGTGAGAAGCTGATCAGTTTGCCCAGCGGATCCTCATTCCCAAAATATTTTTTTGCCAGTGCTTTGGATATGACCATCGAATGGGGATGTAACAAAGCGGTTCTGGCATTTCCCTGCAGGATAGGAATCGTGAATACACTGAAAAAATTGGAATCAACAAAAACCATGGAAGCGTCGTTGAACGACTTGCCGTTTATCAGGACCCGTGGATTGCCCAGCGTCACTAACCGGGTCACTTCTTTTACTTCGGGGTAATCTTTTTGTAAAGCGCGGGCGACCGGCGGCATCACATTGCTTTCATTTATTTTGCCACCGTTGATGTTGGCTTTAAATACTATGCGATATATGTTGTTGGCCTTAACATTAAACCGGTCATAGCTTAACTCATCCTGTACAAACAACAGGATGATAAAACAAACAGCCATGCCGATGGATAAGCCCAATATGTTGATAGCAGAAAATGCTTTGTTCTTCAGTAAACAACGTATGGCTATCTTGAAGTAAGTTGTAAACATATAAGCGTAATGTGATAATTAGCTAATGTGATAATGTGCTAATTAAAATACAGAATACAGAAAACGCAACTTATACCATGATGTTTTCCAATACGGTTTGTCCGTCGAGCATGCGAATGATGCGATGGCTATAGCGGGCGTCGTGCTCGCTGTGCGTAACCATCACAATGGTGGTGCCCTGCTCGTTGAGATCTGTTAACAGGGTCATTACTTCATTCCCGTTGCTACTGTCGAGGTTACCCGTAGGCTCATCCGCCAGTATCAGTTTGGGATTGTTTACAACGGCTCTGGCTACGGCCACACGCTGTTGCTGACCACCGCTCAATTGTTGCGGGTAGTGATTGCGACGGTGCATGATCTGCATTTTATCCAGTACTTCTTCCACGCGCTTTTTGCGATCGCCCGATTTTACCCCGGTATAGATCAGCGGCAATTCTACATTCTCAAAAACCGTCAGTTCGTCAATAAGGTTAAAGCTCTGGAAAACGAAACCAATATTGTGCTTGCGGAGGTCGGCCCGTTTGCGCTCATTGAATTTAGCTACTTCAATATTGTTGAATAAGAAACTGCCGTTATCGGGGTCATCCAGCAAACCCAGTATATTCAACAGGGTACTTTTGCCACAACCTGATGGGCCCATGATGGCTACAAATTCCCCTTCTTTAACATCAATAGATAATTTGTTCAGCGCTACTGTTTCAACCTCTTCTGTGCGATAGATTTTTTCGAGATCCCGAATCTTGATCATGTGTTGTATGATTTGAAGTAATGAGTTGTTTAGAAATTATTGAAATAACGATGGATGGGTAACAGATCCAGATCATCGATCATCAGGATCCCTTTTTTTGCCGGTGTTACCGTTACCTGTTTTGGTTTACC
>DASUVL010000764.1:0-3779 GCA_036379015.1 Niastella sp. | reverse complement strand
CTTTATCGCTATTCTCCTCTTCAACTTTTTTCTTCTTATCGCTCTTATTGCTGAGTGGCTGGCTGAGTTTGGAACCATCGCGGTACAAAGCGCAGGCTTTTAAACCGAGTTTCCAGCTCATCATATAGGCATCGGAAATTTCCTCTACCGATGCTTCGTTGGGCAGGTTAATGGTTTTTGAAATAGCTCCACTTAAGAATGGTTGCGCGGCTGCCATCATACGAATATGGCCATGGGCATGAATAAAACGTTGTCCCTTTTTACCGCATTTGTTGGCACAGTCAAAAACGGGCAAATGTTCGGCTTTTAAGAAAGGAGCTCCCTCAATGGTCATGGTACCGCAAATAAAATCATTAGCGGCCTCTATTTCTTCATCATTAAAGCCTAATGCCTCGAGTAAGCTCCATTCAAAATTAAAGTATTGCTCAGGTTTGAATCCCAGGCGTTGCAGGCAATCTTCTCCGAGCGTGTAAACATTGAATACGAATCCGATTTCAAAGGCGGAAGTAACCGCTGCGTCTAACTTCTTTATTTCTTCTGCAATAAATCCTTTCTCGCTTAACGTTTGGTGATTGATATTCGGAGCGCCAACAAACGTACCGGCTCCTACTGCGTATTTAATGATCGCATCTATTTCACGGGGTACATAACCCAGGTTCTTTAAAGCCTGGGGCACCGATTGGTTAATGATCTTGAAGTAGCCGCCGCCGCTGAGTTTTTTAAATTTCACCAGGGCAAAATCAGGTTCTACACCGGTGGTATCGCAATCCATTACCAAACCAATAGTACCGGTAGGCGCTATTACGGTTACCTGTGCATTGCGGTAGCCATGTTTTTCGCCCAGTTGTACGGCTTCATCCCAGGCTTTGGTAGCAGCCTTCAACAAATAATCAGGACAATATCTTGCTTTGATACCTTGTGGTTTGATGTGCAGTTTTTCATATTCGTCTGCATCATACGCTGCCAGGCGGTGGTTGCGCATTACGCGCAGCATATCTTCCCTGTTCTCTTCATACCGCGCAAAGGGTCCTAAAATAGAAGCCAGTTCAGCGGATGTTTTATAAGCTACGCCGGTCATGATTGCAGTAAGTGCACCTGCAATTCCACGGGCTTCTTCGCTATCGTATGGTATACCCATTACCATCAACATAGAGCCCAGGTTAGCATAACCCAAACCTAATGTGCGGTAATCGTAGCTCAGTTGCGCTACTTCTTTAGAGGGGAATTGCGCCATCAGCACAGAAACTTCCAGCACTACTGTCCACAGGCGACAGATATATTCAAAACCTTCTACATCGAAGGTGTTTGTGTTCTCATTGTAAAAACGGCGCAGGTTGGCAGAAGCCAGGTTACAGGCCGTATTGTCGAGGAACATATATTCACTGCAAGGGTTGGAAGCGTTAATGCGTCCACCTTTTGGACTGGTATGCCATTCATTGATGGTAGTATCGTATTGCGTACCGGGGTCAGCGCAACGCCAGGCGGCATAAGAGATCTGGTTCCATACTTCCCGGGCCGGAATGCGTTTCATGACTCTGCCGTCGGTACGCGCCTTTAACTCCCAGTCTTCATTATTATCGAGCTTCTCAAAAAATTCATTGGGAATACGTATAGAGTTGTTGGAGTTCTGTCCGCTCACTGTTTTATATGCTTCTCCTTCATAATCGCTGGGATAACCGGCAGCGATAAGCGCTCCTACTTTCTTTTCTTCTTCTACCTTCCAGTTAATGAATTCCATGATCTCAGGATGGTCCAGATCAAGGCAAACCATTTTTGCTGCACGGCGGGTAGTACCACCGCTTTTAATAGCACCGGCCGCACGATCGCCGATCTTCAAAAAGCTCATCAAACCACTTGACGTTCCTCCGCCGCTTAATTTCTCCCCTTCGCCTCTGATATGTGAAAAGTTAGTACCTACGCCGCTGCCGTATTTAAAAATGCGGGCTTCACGCATCCACAGATCCATGATACCGCCATCGTTCACCAGATCATCCTCAACGCTTAATATAAAACATGCGTGCGGTTGCGGGCGTTCGTATGCTGATGTAGATTTTTTCAGTTGATCGTCAACAGGGTCTACATAATAATGACCCTGTGGTTTTCCCTTAATGCCATAGCTTTCAAATAAACCGGTATTAAACCATTGTGGGCTATTGGGTGTGCACGACTGGTTTATGATACAATGCACCAGCTCTTCATAAAAAATAATTGCGTCTTTTTCAGAAGCAAAATAACCATACTTTTCACCCCACACCTTCCAGCAATTAGCCATGCGGTGCGCCACCTGTTTTACAGATGTTTCACGACCGAGTGTTCCATCCTGCTGCGGAACGCCAGCCTTACGGAAATATTTCTGGGCTAAAATGTCTGTAGCAATCTGACTCCAGTGTTTGGGAACTTCTACATTGTTCATTTCAAACACCACTTCTCCACTAGGATTGCGGATCACTGACGTTCGATAATCATATTCGAACTGATCAAATACGGATATTCCATCTTTCGTGAAACGTCGGTTAAACTGTAATCCTTTCGATTGCTTTTTGCTTGGCATAGGTTGCTTAATTTAGAATGATTTATAACAGTAGGGTGTGGGATGACGAAAATATTCTGTAGTACTCATATTTCCACTTCTTAAATATGCACAGCTGTGGAAAAAGGATGTGAAAAATACTAAGATGCAAGCTGGGTGTGCTTTACTCGATTTTTGCACAGAATACGGTGAAATGTTGATTTCTTTTTTCAGCATATTATTAAAAAATTCATATTTTTTAACACTTTAGCATGTTACCCCCTTACTTATGGCTTCCTGCACTACATTTTACGGGCTTTAATTAACCAGTCTGGCTACTTACACGATCATTAATAAAATGTTCCTTTTCTTTGCCTGTATGTTCTTTTATAAACAATTAATGCTGATGTTGGTTGGAATGACGGCCGGTTATTATTGCCGGTCGCAGGTGGCCTTGTCGGGGTGGGTTACAACCAATAACCAGATAGCACTGTCACGCAAGGTCATTTACCAGATAGAAGGCAGTTTTCGTACCGATACAAAAAGACAGCATTTGCAAACATTTTTATTCAGGACCGGTGCCTTTGTACAATTGAACAAACGCTGGAGCCTGGGTGGTGGATATGTGCTTACTGACAACCGCCGTACTATCGACGGCATTACCGCCTATGCGGTAGAACACCAGGGCATGGAACAGGCCTGGTTTACCCATCCGCTATACTTTGGATCCGGTTCAAATGCTCATAAAACCTTGCTACGGCACCGGTTACGGCTCGAAAACCGGTTCCTGCCCAGGCTTACTCAGGAAAATAATGCCATAAAGAGGACCGGCACCTCTTTTGCCAACCGGTTGCGATACCAGATCAGAGAACAAATTCCCCTGGTACACTATACGGGCGATTTTGAAAAAGGAATGTACCTGATCCTGCAGCATGAATTCTTTTTCAATATCAGCGGTCAACGGTATGTGAACGGGAAGGTTTTAGATCAAAACCGGAGCTACTTTGCTACCGGTTACCGCTTTAGCAGGAAAATTGACGTGGAACTATCCTATATGCTTCGGGTGGTTAAAGAAGCCAGCAACCGGAGTACCCGGGAAAGCATTGTACAGGTAACTACTTTTACGAGAATATAATCACCTGAAAAACAATATCTGGTAAAAGTTTCGGTACCATATCGCCCCTTTGGAAAAGTTTTTGCATTTTTGTAGTCACCAATAGCCCAGCATGACGAATCGCATTTATCAATCCCTACTGCAACATAAAGAGAA
>DASUVL010000763.1:0-4107 GCA_036379015.1 Niastella sp. | reverse complement strand
TTTATTTTATCGTTGCCCCTACGCGTTCAAGCAACGCTTTGGTTTTTTTGATGCCTTCTTCCTCGCTTAATTTATCGCCTTCGTATTCAATACCCATATAACCTTTGAACCCGGCGGCCTTTACAATTTTCAACATTTTGACATAATCTGTTTCAATGCAATTACCTTGCTCGTCGAAGTCATGGGCTTTGGCGCTTACCCCTTTGGCAAAGGGCATCATTTCGGCCACGCCTTTATAACGGTCATATTCTTCTATACATTTAGTACCCCACATTTGACCACCTTCGCGTTTAATACAAAAATTCCCAAAATCGGGTAGGGTACCTACATTTTTTCTCTTCACACCTTTCATTACATCAGCTAACCATTGCCCATTCGATGTAAAGCCGCCATGATTTTCGACTATTACATTAATACCGGTTTTGGCGGCATATTCACCTAGTTTAGCCAGGCCTTCAGTGGCCGCTTTTTGAACTTCTTCAGCGCTGCCTACTCCGAATGCATTTACGCGGATAGTAGCGCATCCCAGATATTTGGCGGCATCAACCCATTTATAGTGGTTTTCTACAGCCTGCATTCTTTTATTGGTATCCAGATCGCCCAGCTCTCCTTCTCCATCGCACATGATCAGGTGATTTTTAACCCCATTATCATTACATCGCTTCAATAATTCTCCCAGGTATTTTTCATCTTTTGCCTTGTCTTTAAAAAATTGATTCACATATTCCACCACACTTATACCATAGGTATTTTTTGCTACTGCCGGAAAATCGAGGTTGTCCATTTCTTTTGCAAACAGCTTTTTATGCAATGACCATTGGGCCAGTGAAATGGTAAAAAATAATGAACCTGCTGTTACATCTGTATCAGACGTATGCTTATTTGTTTGAATTTCTTCGTGCGAAGGATTAATAAAGGATAATCCGGTGGATACGGCACCAAAACCAGCAGCCAGTCCACCCAGTTGTTTTAAAAAAAGTCGGCGATTCGAGGGCATGTGTATAGATTGTTTGATGGTTGAATTCCCGCCCGAACGACGTTCAGTCGGGCGTGGTTAGATGGCTTGAGATGCTGAAACTTTTAGCAGTTCTGCCATATACCGTACCTTATAAAGTTCGGAATTAAAACAATTAAACGATCAAGCATTTAAACAATCAAAACCAACCTCTTTTTCTGAAAATGTTCAGCATCCACAAAGGGATAAGCAACATAGCGCCCACCGCGAGGAAAAATCCCCAACGATTATGGAGGTAAGGAATTATATCGAAATTCATCCCAAATATGCCGCCTATAACGGTAGCGGGGGCCATTAAGCAGGTTACAATGGCCATTACCTTCATTACCTCATTCATCTTCAGGTTCACATTGTTTATATACAGGTCCTGCATACTCATTATAATATCACGGTAGTTTTCACTCAAATCATACGCCTGTACAATGTGATCATATACATCTTTATAATATTTGGTAGTGCGGTCTTCGAGTAGTTCGCTTTCACTGCGGATGATGCCGTTCAGCAGATCGCGCACGGGCGAAAAATTCCTTTTTAAAACGATCAGTTCTTTGCGCAGCTGGTTGATCTTGGCCAATGAACGGGTGTTGCTGTTGCGGATCACTTCCTCTTCAACTATTTCAATTTGCTCACTCACTTTTTCCATTACAATAAAATAGTTATCAACGATCATATCCAGCAACGAATAACACAGATAATCTGCATTGCGCTGCCTGATCTTGGCATTGTTGATCTTAAGCCGCGTTCTAACGGGATTAAAAACATCCCGTTGGGCATCTTCCTGGAAAGAAAGCACGAAATTCTTTCCAAGTATTATACTGATCTGCTCGGTTTCCACAGATTTTTTCTGCTCATTGAAGTAGAGCATATTCAGCAGACAAAATAAGATATTATCTACTTCATCCATCTTGGGACGCTGATTCATGCTGAGTATGTCTTCAATGATCAGCGGGTGAATGCCATAATGATTACAGATGGTTTCTACATCATTCTTTCGCAGGCCATCAATATTTATCCAACTGATGTAATCGGTATCCCGGCAATGCAGGCATTCCGTAACACTTTCAAGCCCATATTCCTGAATGGTGGCTGCATTGTATTCATATACGGAGATCTTTACTTCCTTTGCTTCTTCACGTTGTGGAAGGATGGTAGGATTTACCTGCAAAATTTCTTTGGTCCGGTTAGTTCCGAACAATGATGGCAACATTAAATAACGCAGATATTTCTGAGGACTCATATAACAAAAATGACTAAAAAAACTGAAAAAAGCGACTGTTAAATAACGCTTGCTTGCCTCTCCTCGTATCCCTCCGGTGGAGGACGAAGAAAATACATTGTTTAACAGACGCTATTGGCGTATAGTTATTTATTATTCTACGGAGTTAATGGTGAGGTCGGCGCCCAGGCTATTTCCTTCTATTTTTAATAAAACGGGGAAGGCAGCATTATTAAGTATCCAAATGCGGGTCGACGCATTGGGGTTTTCCAGTAAGAAGGCATCCACCGGCTTGCCCGATAATTTTAACTGTTGTTGTTCAGAAGGCGTTTTCACCGTAAAGCTTTGTTGATCGAAATTCAATTTTTTCTCTTTTAGCAACATGTCCCATTGGGCTTTTGAAAAAAGTATAACGGTTTGGTCATCGGCCATATCTTCCTGGGTACCCGGAGTTGGTTGTGTCCAAAAACCCCGTACGCCGGTTTCGAGGGATTTACTTTTCATCACCCAGCTGCCGCTGCCAAACCCTTCAACACTCCAACCTACCTTAACATAATTAGCCGTTACTGAATCTAAAGAAAAAGTACAGGGGAACGTTTGTCCGTTTACTGCAGCTGAATAATGCAATTTTGAGCCCTGTTTAATAACCGGGGCATATTTTTCCTGTGCCATGGACGATAGGGCCACCAACAGGCAAAGCCCAGAGATGATTTTTTTCATATAAAAAGGTTTTATGTGAATTTACGGAAAGCCTGACAATAATTTATGATTAACGCCTAATGCTGAACGCCGAACGCATAAGGTCAAACGCGGACTGCTTTACATACATGAAAAGGTTCCGGCTTAGCCGGGATGAAAGAAAACGCCAGCGGATAAACCGATACGTGGTAACCGGTAACTGATTTCCGGCAGCAGCATAAAAAAACGGAGTTGTATTACACAACTCCGTTTACCTAAATCCTGAAATTTTATGTTTACAGCTTCTCGTACAAAGCCCGCAGCTTATCACGCGTCATAACTTTTTCCCAGTCTTTACCCAGCGCATTTTCCCATAACGGTTTCATGCCCAGCGAAACATTGATCATGGTATCAAATTGCTCATCGGTTAGGCCTTTACAAATGCCTACAGGAATATCGATGTTATTCTCCTCAACCATTTTTTTAAATTCCACTACACCTTCGGGGTAGTATTGCTCCAGGTGGTTCATGACAATACAATTGCCAATACCATGTTTGGTGCCAAGCAAATAACTTAACCCATAGCTCACCGCATGGGCAACGCCTACCTGCGAGTACGCAATACTCATACCGCCGGCATAAGAAGCCATCATCAGTTTATCATCGCATTCGGCATCCCATTTGTCTTTTCCCAGAAATACGTACCGGCATAACTCAAGCGCTTTTTCGCCGTACGATTTACTGAACTCATTCAGGAAGGTACCCTGCAAACTTTCAATACAATGTATATAACAATCCATCCCAGTATAAAAACGCTGGTTGGTAGGTGCATTAGCTGTTAATTCCGGGTCCAGTACAATCTGGTCAAAAGGTGTGAAGTCGGAGTTCATACCCAGTTTACGGGTAGGACCGGTTAAGACGGTGGTACGGGAAACTTCGGCGCCGGTTCCGCTCAGGGTAGGGATACCTGCTTTATAAACGCCGGCTTGTTTAACCAGGTCCCAGCCCTGGTAATCGGATGAAGAACCGGGATTGGTCATCATCAGAGAAACTGCTTTGGCCAGGTCGAGGGTAGAACCGCCACCAATGCCAATGACACCGCTCACAGTACCAAACTCATCTTTTAGTTGTTTTGCCAGTTTATCTACCTGTGTTGTTTTAGGTTCGTAGGTTACATCGGCAAAAATGACTTTGTCTT
>DASUVL010000762.1:0-6222 GCA_036379015.1 Niastella sp. | reverse complement strand
AAACTGGTTGGTCTTCCAGCGGTTCTTCAATAGGTTGTTTACATATTGTAAGGCCACTTCCGTATGCCCCATCCTGGCATTACATTCCGCCAGGGTCAAATAAACTTCGGCTGTACTAATTCCGGTAAAGGGATAAATATCACCAAACAGGGAACCTTTCAAGGTTGCCTGTCCATTGGATTTTATAGTGAAAAATATGGCAGTCCGCAAATCGCCGGGTTGGTATAACTTTATTAGCTCCGGCTCAATGATGGCTCCTCTAGCCAGGAAAAGCGGAGCAACAATATTGCCCTGCATTATTTTACTTTGATACAAGGTTTCCTTATTCCTAAAGTTGAAGGGAGTTGATGAATTACTATTGAGCTGGTTAAAATCAATCAGGTTATCATATAAATTCAGGCAGTGAGTAGCCGCAGTTGCCGCCTGCTGATAATCGCGCATGCTTAGGTAAACCCGCGACAGCAGGGCCCAGGCGGCCGGTTGACTACTACGGTTAGGATGTAACGAATCAACGGAAACAGGTAATAATTGTGTAGCTTCTTTAAGATCGCTTATTATTTGACTATAGGTATCCTCCACAGTTGCCCGGAATAATTTCTCCTTTTTGTCTGTAGTCAGCCGTAACGGAATACCCAAATCCGTTGCAGCAGTCTGCAGATCATAAGGCGGCGCAAACACCTGCGCCAAATTATACAGGCTGAACGCCCGTTTAAAATATGCATCCCCCAACAATGCGTTTAATCTGGGTATATCATCTTCTTTAGCCAGCAGTTTGGCTACGCCTGCAATGGCCTCATTGGCGCTTAAGATCTGGGCATAGGGCTGGTCCCAGTCCGTCACCGGTTCAACCGTGTCGAAAATTTTCTGATTCCAGAGGTAAGCATTTCTGGTGCTGCTACGCAATGATCCCAGCGTTGCATCAGGAATATAGATCTCATCTGTTGATACAAAGGTCAAATAACAATTTTGTCCAAACAAGACCTCATCATCCAGCATGCCCTGAAAATCATCAGCCGTGGTAGGCACAAAGGCGGCATCGTTTGGTCTTGTTTCCAGCAATTCCTTTTTATTGCAGGCAAATGGTGTAACAGCAATGATCAATAACAGTATGCTAACAAATTTCATAAATTAGTTTTGGCGGTTATAATTCGAATCTCGCTCCTATTGTGCAACTTCCTGGTATCGGAAACCGGTATAAAAAATCAGGATCTATCCCCGACTTGTTCGCCTTCCAAATGATACCTATATTAGATGCATATATGTAAACAAAGCAGGACCTGACCGGATAATTTTCAGGCAACCATTTTCGGATATTGTAACTGATCTTCACCTCCTGTAATCGGATCTGATCTGCTTTTTCAACCGTTGCTTCTGAATTGGCATAAAAGAAATCCCTGTTTTCCTCCGTCCATACTTTTAAAGAAGGAACCGTGGTGTTTTCTTCATCCCCAGTCCGCTGCCACCGTTTTGAATAGTCATATTGCCCCATCAACTTAACACGAAGAGGATCTGCATAGGAAATGGCGCTCCGTCTGAAATAATATTTAAATCGTCCGGTAAAAGTCGCAGACAACTCCAGCTGCTTATAGGTTATCACACTATTCAGGCCGCCGAAAAACACAGGCACTGTTGAACCAATATTTACCAGGTTATCGGTGGAACCGTTTACAATGGCTGTATAATTCTTGCTCAACTCCCCATTAAGATATCCCCTCGGATCTCCATTCGCCGGATCGAGCCCGCCCCATTTAAAGGCGTATAAATTGTACACCGGGAAGCCAACCCGGGGTGTAACAAATCGCTGATCTGTGAATTGGTTTGCCCGTATCAGTGTTTGTTCATAACGGGTAACCTTATTTGTTGCCTGGCTAAAGAACAAGCCATTTCTAACCTTGATATCTCTTATTGTATGAAATGTATTCAAACTGAGATCAAACCCCTTCCCGCTCAACGCAGCTACATTGTCCCACAGCACCCGGTTACCATAAGTAGACTCCTGAAAACTGGGAGCCAACAAATAATCCGATCTACGCCAGTAATATTCAAAACTGCATGTAAAGTGGCGCCCTTTGTCTGCCCAATCCAGACCAATATTGAACATGGAACTTTTTTCCCAACGGAGATAATCATTCGCCGGATTAATGATACCAACCGTAGGAACGCCATACCGGTTTTCGGGGGCACGTTCTGCAATAGTGTAGGCAGAAACAGATGTATTTACATTACCATTTGTTCCAGCGGTGAAGCGCAGGTTTACATAAGATAACCAATTCATGGTAAAGAGCGAGTCTTTTAAGATCTCCCATTTCACCCCTGCCGAGGCCAACGGAATACGTTTTTGTTTCGCTTTTACGCCAAAAAGATTGGACTCATCAATCCGTCCGCTAACCGAAAACGAATACCTGTCCCTGTACGTGAAACCTGCGTTACCGAAAATAGACGTATAATAATCAAAGGCTCTATTCTTATCGATATAATATGGAATAAGGGCAGTCAAAGATGAGTTATAGAAAAACGGGTAGGCATCTGCATAATTAAGTTGCGGAAAATTTCCACGGTCCTTTTCCCAACCATACACCTGTAAAGAAAAGGTGTCGGCAGTCGTCTTACTGGATTCAATACCGGCCAGGGCAGCAATTCGAATAAAACCGGAATCACCTCTATCATAATTTATTTGCAGCCGGCTATTCTCTATTTGCCGGCACATTTCCTGCCGGGTATAAATGCCGCCTTTAGGGATTGTAAAATTGGCAACGCCATTGTTAATTTCGGCCGTCTTGTTTCGTAAATCCCGTGCGGCATATGAATCAGGAGATTGATCATTTTCCAGCTTTTCCGTTATTTTGAAAAACTGGTACATCAGGCTAACCGTAAAGTATTTGAAAACAGTATCCCGCGCCAGCAAAGAACCACCCATAAAACTTTTCTTTTGCGTGAGCTTATTTTTATGCAATTCATCCAGTGGTCGATAATCCCAGTCGGGTAAAATGTTGCTCATTTGATCTTTGTATAACTGTCTTACATCTGCGGCCACAGCAACCGGCCGCCCGGCTGAATCAGCTAACCGCCCTATCAGATAAGGTATTTGCGGTAATGGTTGATCATTGATGGACCGGGAAAATATACCAGTTAGCGTGCCATTCAACTCAAACGACCTGCCCTTATAAAAAAGGTTGTTATTGGTTGTTATCCGGTCAAAGCTGGTCCATACCTGCGCCGCTTTCTCCCGGTCGTACCCCATTGATCCATAATACCCTAATTTCGAACTCCCCTTCCGCACACTCACATGATATCGTTCAATAAAGCCGGGGCGGTAAAACCTGTCATTAATATCATTCCTGATATCATAACTGGCCAGGGCTTTCAATCTGTCTGTTCTTTCCTGCATAGAGATCTTATTACTGTCGTATTGGTGCAGGATCTCAATAACCGGAGATACCAGGGCATAATCGGTAAACAACGCTACATTGTAATAGCCACTATCATATAAGGACTTTTCCACTTCCAGAAAATCTTCAGGGCCTAACTGCGGCATATTCCATTGATCGGGCCTGGCCGAAAAAGTGAAACTGGTATTACATTCCACTTGTAACTGTTTATTATAGGCGCCCTTTTTTGTTGTGATCACGATCACGCCATTAGCCGTTCTCGCGCCCCAAATGGAAGCGGCAGCAGCATCCTTCAAAAAGGTTATACTTTCAACATCGTTGGGATTGAGATCATTTATATTGCCCGGAAACGGAAAGTTATCAACGATAATGAGCGGACTGGCATTCGAAAAAATCGTACTTATTCCTCTTATCAGGGCAAAAGGTTGACTACTGCCAGATTGACGATTTTCCAGGAAAACAAAACCGGGTACTTTCCCTTGCATGGTTGGCAGAATAGACGAAGAAATAGTGCGGTCAATCTGCTTTCGGTTCAGAAAATTAAAAGAGCCGGTTAATCTATCCTTTGGAACCGATACGTACCCATTACTAACCACTACATTTACATTATCCAGATCGCTTGCTTTTACCCGCATCACAAGATCTGGCATGTCCTGTCTTTGATTGATCTTTATGGTAACCCGGTGCCTGCTCACCGCAGTAAGCACCAATACAGAACCGAATATGGCACGAGGGATATAATACTTTCCATTTTCGTCTGTGCGGACGCTTATTGTATCAACTTGAACGGTTACACCAGGCGCCGGCATTCCCTTTTCATCTACCACCTTTCCACGTATACCTTTGGGCTCTGCCGAGATCCATTTATCTGCATCAGAAATACTAAAATCAAGCTGCACCTGTTTGTTTAATTCCTTTATCAACTCAGGTAGTGTTAAAGAATCGCGATTACAGGTAAAAGTTTTTGTCCGCCTTAATAAGGCATTGTCAATAACATTCCCATACCCGGTGTATTTAAGAATATCCAGCAATACTTTTCTTACTGAATCCTGATAGTACGACCTGGGTATCTTAGGCTGCGGACCTTGCGCTACGGCATGTGTGTATACAAGCAGTAAGGCAGGTACTACCATTTTTAAATTTTTCTTCATAAATCAGCAACCGTATCAATCTGCAGAAAGCAATCTTTTCACGAAGGCCACTGGCACGCCCTGAACTTTCTTTAACCAAGCAGGCTTTCCATGCAGTTGATAATTTTACAATTTTGGTTTTAATTTTACTTCAAGCCATTTGCCATTATGACTTGCGCCAGTGTAGTGATCAAGGGTATGAAGAAAAAAGGATAAGGTGTAATGGAATGGTAAGTGCAGCCTAAGACGTATAGGAAAAGGTTCAGCAAAGGTTTATATAGATGTGGTAATGGCTTTTATCTGGCTTTTGTGTAATCAACAATGATCGTGTTACCATGTAAGGTTAGATCAATTTTCATTTCACGGCTTAAATTATTCAACAATTGACCAATAGGACTGCTGCGTGAAAAACTGGCAGAAAAAGTACTTGCAGGCAATTTGCCATTGTACTCAATACTACAATTATAATTTTCGGCCACTTCCCCCAGAATTGTTTTTATGCCCTCATTATCAAAAATAAATTGATCGGTTTTCTTCCCTTCTACTTTGTTTACACTTCGTTGCCCTATTGGCTGCATACTGAGTGTATGGTTAACCAAAATGGCTTCTTCTCCCTTACTAAGTAACATGGTTTGTTCACCGGCCTTCAACTTAATTTTCCCTTCCATTAAAGTAGTTTTAACAAGGTCCTGCGCATTGTATGCCCGCACATTAAAATGGGTGCCGAGCACTTCAATGTCCATTTCCCCGGCCTGCACTTTAAAAGGATTGTTCCCTTTTTTAACTTCAAAATAAACCTCTCCTTTTAGTGCCAGTGCTCTTTTATTGGCAGTAAAGCCATCTATAAAACTCAGTTCACTGTTGCCGCTCAGCCAGGCCATGGTGCCATCGCTTAACTGTATCCTCAGTTCCTTTCCAGGTAATGTTTTTATAGCCAACCCGGCCGATGCTATATTTGGACAGATCAAAACGCTGTCATTCTTAATGGCAGGCTCGCCATTTATATTACCAATAATACCCGACTGAGATTGACCTACAGCCATCGCTGATCCATCGGAGTTTGTAATAACAGCAACACTATCCCCGATGGTTACGCTGCCAGTTGAGGCATTGTTCTCATTTTGCACAATAGCAGGCTTGTTATTTTTCTCAAGAAAAAAGTAAAGGGCTACAAGACCGATCACAAGCACAACGGAAGCAGCCATCAGTGTGTATTGGATCCAACCCCATTTTTTTCGAAGGGGAGGAACGGGTTTACTTATTTTTTCCCAGGATGCCTCAACATCAAATTCATCCATGATCATAACGCCCTCAGCGGTCTTTTCATGGTCCATCAATTCGTCAAAGAGCGCTTTTTTACGGGGGGAGCTTTCAATGATATCATTAAGCTCGCGTGCTTCTTCTTCAGTAAGCTGGCCGAACGCTTTTTTAAAGGCTAGCTCGGCCAATCTGTCGTAGATTGGAATGTTCATGAGGTTAAATGGTTTTGGTAGTGAATAGTTGGAGGATGAATCCTCTAATACTATATAAAGAAGGAACATTCCTTTTTGACCTGGCAGGCCTTAACTTTTTTTTATTTTTTTTTATAATCAGGTGCATACGCTACTATTTAATGACAAACAATAAAAGCAAAACAATAATTATCTTCTTGTTTATTAATACATTGCGAACGATCTCGGGAATGACTCTTCGCCTATCCCTGA
>DASUVL010000761.1:0-5137 GCA_036379015.1 Niastella sp. | reverse complement strand
TTAATAAAATTTTAAAGGCTTACCTGATAAAATAAATAGGTAAAACCGCCATTTTTTATTAAACTTTGCATAGCTGTTTGCCATACCCGCCTACACTATGAAAGCTCCGTCATAAAATTTTCATGGATCAAACAGTCGATGAAGATCTTGTAGAGGCAAATTCCCCGGCCCTTGTTATAACAATAAATTAAATAATGTCAGATGAAAAAAACTATTATCAGCTTATTGCTGTTGCCCGCAATGGTATTATTGGCATTTACTATGAAAGACCCATTACCATTAGGTTCCGGTGTTCCGAAAGCAGACAATAAGTTAAAAGATATTTCCGGCAAAGAAGTAACATTAAAAAACGCAATGAAAGAAAATGGATTGCTGGTAATGTTTAGTTGTAATACCTGCCCTGTGGTGATCAACAACCAGGCTCGTACCAAGGAGATCTGTGAGTTTGCCGCAAACAAAAGTATTGGTGTAGTTTTATTGAATTCTAATGAAGCTAACCGAAAAAGTTCCGAATCATTGACCGCCATGCAGGAGTATGCGAAAGGGCAAGGCTATAACTGGTATTATGCAGAAGATAAGAACAATGAATTGGCTGATGCCTTTGGCGCTTCCCGTACACCAGAATGTTATCTGTTTGATAAAAACGGAAAGCTGGTATATCATGGCGCCATGGATGATAGTCCATCCGATGCTGCCGGCGTAAACCGTCATCATTTAAAAGAAGCAATTAGTGAAGTGATGGCCGGAAAGGAAGTATCGGTGAAGCAATCAAAATCGGTTGGCTGTAGTATTAAAAGAGTTTCATAACACCACCAATAAGTCCCGTTTTTAAAATCTGTACAACCCCGGCCATGTCGGGGTTTTTTCGTTGAATTTAATCCCCACAACAGGCAATGTGTTTTGCATACCATTAATTGTATGGCCTTTATACCAGTACATTCCGGGCAAGGCATAATAAATGCTGCAATAAAATTAACCTCTGAATACCTACAGCCGCAACTTAAAAAAACACCAAAATAAATTTCAGATGAAAACAACAATTTTTTCTTCGATTACAGTTTGTGCCATGGTTTCGTTGCTGGCCTGTGGCAGCCCCTCAGGTGATACTACGAACACCGATTCAACAGGCGCGATCAGGTCGGAACCAAACACGGATTTGAATCGGGAAATGGATTCAAGCAAAATGGCGAAGGGAACGGTGGATGATCGCACCCACACGTTTATGAACGATGCCGCTTTGGGTGGTATGGCAGAAGTTGAGTTCAGCAAACTGGCCAAAGACAGAGCATTGAACCCACGGGTAAAGAATTTTGCTGAAATGATGATTAATGATCATAGCGCTGCCAATAACGATTTGAAGACAATTGCCGGTGAAAAGAATGTAACGTTACCGGATAACCTGGGCAAACACCAGGAGCACTTAGAAGACCTCAGCAAAAAGAATGGCGCTGACTTCGATAAAGCATATATGAAGATGATGGTGAACGATCATAAAAATGTGGTAGATGAATTTGAGAAAGTAGCGCAGAATGGTACGGATCCCGATGTAAAGACCTTTGCATCGCAGAAATTGCCAACACTGAGAATGCATCTTGATTCAGCAAAAGCAATCAATCAAAGTTTGAAATAGGGTTGCAGGATAATAGTGTGTGGATAGAAAAGAACATTGAGTATTCAGAAATACATACGGGGAATACTCAATGTTCTTTTATATTACATAGGTCCCATGATGGAACTGTATTTCATTCTGCATTCTGTATTTTGTATTCTGCCTTTCATTATCACATTAGCAAATTATCACATTATCACATTATTTTATCAGCTTCCCTACTTCCAGCTCAATCTGCCGGTCGGTCATGGGACGGCCAAAAAATGCACGATAACCGGTTTTGTTATTCACGAATAAAGTAGAAGGCAGGGTGCCATCCCATTTGGGATCTATTTTGGGACAAAAATAATCGGCATTGGTTTCATTTAACCAGAAGAAGGTAGCGCTGAAATGATGCTTTTTTATAACCTCCAGGATCTTATTGGGATAAGAATTGGCAAAGTCAAGACTAACCAGCAACAATTCCACCTTTTGCTCGCTGTACTTCTTAACTGTCTCCATAAAATAGGGTAATTCCTCAACACAAGGCGCGCACCAGGTAGCCCAGCAGTTTAACACGATGGGATGATCGCTGTTTTTTATATACTCTTCCACTTCCGTGATCTTCACCTTTTTGATGGTTTGGGAGAAGACCACCGAAGTCAGCAGTAAGAGGTATGAAGTAAGATATAAGATTTTCATTTGAAGCTGTTGAGTTTAATTTATCGGTCCGCCAGCTGGCAGATGAAACGGCAAATGGCAAACGTGAATTGACGGCGTCTCTGGTTTACGTTTCACCTTTCACGTTTCACGTCTTCATTTCTCTGTTTTTCATTTTTCATTCTTCATTTCACCACTGGCTTCTTCCTCGAATCCCCATTGCTCCAGCAACTCATTCAATTGCGCCTCCGGTAACCGGCAACTATCATAATGCCCGGCCAGCTTTTTTTGGCGTTGCGCCTCATACAGCGAAACAGCACAGGCTACGGATATATTCAGCGATTTAATAATACCTACCTGTGGAATAATAAAATTACCATCGGCCATAGCACGTATTTCATCGCTCACCCCCGAATGTTCGTTGCCAAATATCAGGGCAATGCGACCGGTAAAATCAATTTCGTACAAATTAACGGCATCACTGCTAAGGTGGGTAGTTAAAATCCTGTCATATTTCTGCCGTAAAGCGGTAAAACAGGCTTCAGCATCCGTAAACTGGTGAACACTAAGCCATTTGGCGGCACTGCTGCTGCTTTTGGGGCCCCATTTCTTATGGCGGGGAATTCTGGTATTCAATACATACACTTCCTGCACGCCTACAGCATCACAGGTACGCATTACAGCCGAAATATTATGCGGATCAGAAACATTTTCCAAAACCACCGTTAAATCACTTTGCCGCTTATTTAACACAGCCAGCAGGCGGGCACGTCTTTCAGGAGTCATATTAAATTTGTTGCGGGTTGCAAGATACAAGTTGCCCTGATATATCGGGGCAGGTTGCAAGTACAAGGTATTTTCGTGTAAACCTGTAACTTGTAACCCCACTTGTTGGGCAAGCGCTGAAACCCGTACCCTGGCCCCCGTATCCGCGAACTATTGTATCTTGCTTCTTTTTAGTTATTTTACACTAAGATAATTGCAAGTAAACCAATTACCTATGCTCAAAAAAATCGCCAAAATCACAGGTATTACCCTGGGCACCCTGATTATCATCCTGTTTATAGCCCCTTTCATTTTCAAAGGCAAGATCATTGCCATTGCAAAGGAACAGATCAACAAGAACATAAATGCAAACGTTGATTTTAAAGACCTCAGCCTCTCCTTCTTCCGTCATTTTCCAAGAGTTTCTGTAGCATTGGAAGAATTACAGGTAGTGGGCACCGATGTGTTCGCCAAAGACACCCTGATCAGCGCCAAAGAAATTGATGTGGCGGTTAACCTGTTCAGTGTAATCGGCGGCAAGAATATGAAAATTTATTCGGTTAATATCGATCAACCGCGTATTCATGCCATCGTTACCAAAGAGGGTAAAGCCAACTGGGATATAGCCAAACCCGATACGGCTGCCGCGGCTGCGGAAGATACAGCCGCCGCCTCCCCTTTTCAAATGAACCTGCATCATTATGCCATTAAAAACGCTTATGTAAAATATGATGATGCCAGCACCGGTATGAGTACCGAACTGGTAAATCTTACGCATGAAGGCAGTGGTGATTTTACGTCGGACCTTTTTACGTTGCAAACCAATACAAAGGCCGATGCCATAACCTTTACCTATGGCGGCATTCCTTATCTCAACAAAACCCAAACCGGTATTGATCTGGATGTTCAGGTAGATACTAAAAACAGCAAGTACACCTGGAAGACAGACGAAATAGCCCTGAACGACTTAAAACTGGCAACAGAAGGTTTTTTTCAGTTGGTGAATGACAGCACCTACAACATGGATCTCAGCTTTAAAACGCCCTCAAATGACTTTAAAAGCATTCTGTCACTGATACCCGCTGTATACCAGACAGACTTCGAAAAAATTAAAACAAGCGGTAAAGCCTACCTGAATGGCTCTGTAAAAGGCACCTACAGCAGCACCCAGTTACCCGCCTACAATATTACGCTGGATATACAGGATGGTTTCTTCCAGTATCCCGATCTGCCCAAACCTGTTAAGAACATAAACATCCAGGTAAATGCATTTAACCACGATGGGGTTATCGATAATACAGTTATAAACATTCTCAAAGGTCATATTGAATTTGGCAACGACCCTTTCGATTTTCATGTACTGTTTCAAAAACCTATGACCACCCAGTACATCGACGCGGGCGCCAAAGGCCATCTCGATCTGGCCGGCATTACACAATTTGTAAAACTGCCCGGTACAAAAATCAGCGGTACTGTTGATGCCGATGTACAGGCAAAAGGCAGTCTGGCCGTTGTACAAAAACAACAACCCGGAGAATTCACTGCCAAAGGATATATCGACATCAATAAACTGTATTATGCGTCGAAAGATTTTCCGCAACCGATTCAGAATACCAGCGCCAGAATAAACTTTGAAAGTCCCGATGGGTTGGCAGACCATGCTGTTATACAAATTCCCGCAGCGCACGTGGAAGTAGGAAAAGATGCCTTCGACCTCACGTTATTGCTCAAAACCCTGGCTTCCGATCCTTATTTTGATGGAACCGCCAAAGGCTCTTTTAACCTGGGAAATGTAGCCGAGTTCTACACGTTTGAACCCGGTACCTCACTGGCAGGTTTACTGCAAGCCAATGTAGCGGTAAAGGGCAAGAAATCTTTTATTGATAAAAGCCAGTACGATGCCATACAAACGGCCGGTACTGTGCAGGTTACCAATGTAAGCTATAAGTCGAAAGATTACCCCGATGGTATTGCCCTTAAAAATACCCTGCTCACGTTTAATCCAAAGAATGTAACTGTGAACGATGTAAGCGGTAATTACATGGGCACCAATTTTAACGCCAATGGCAGCTTTGATAACCTCATAGGGTACGCGTTAAAAGATGAAACACTCGCCGGAACGTT
>DASUVL010000760.1:0-4930 GCA_036379015.1 Niastella sp. | reverse complement strand
GTACATGCGAAAACGAAGACCGTCAGCAAAGAGACCTGTTGCCCAGGAATTGTCTGCTGCCGAAACCGAGAAAATGTTAAATAAAATTGGAAAAGTATTGAAGAATAAACGCCAGTCAAGAACAACACTGGAAAGCTTTTCGTACGAAATTAATATATCAAGAAGTGCCATGACCCGGTATGAAGCCGGTGGCGATATGTATTTAAGTACCTTTTTGAAATTGTTACACGGACTGGATATTAAACCGGAAGAATTCTTTAAGGATGTATAAACTACTAATATATTATTCGCTTAATATATTGTACTGTATTTTGAAATCAGATAATCATTATTATTACCACGAGCAATATGTCTCCAACCGGAGACTATCCTCTTTTCGAAACACTCCCACCCCCGCTGGCTGATTTATATTTTATCACCGGGTTGCCTTTATAATTAATATCACTGCCGCCACTGGCTTCAGCGGCCATTTCTTTGGTAACTGTTATCCCGGCATCACTTCCCCCGCTGGTTTGTATAATAGCAAATTCTGCCGTTAATTCAAACCCTCTGAAATCGCTCCCCCCGCTGGCATCTACTTTTACATTCACGGCATCACCTTTTACATGAACATCAGAACCGCCACTCTGATCAATCGTAAGATCAGTAACTGATACCTGACCACTAAAATCACTTCCCCCCGTTAATACCAGGTTTAATTTATCAGTTTTCAAAACCCCTTTTACTATAATATCCGATCCGCCTGATGCCCGCAACTTATTTAATGACTTTACCGCCACATATGCCGTCAGTTTCTTGTTCTTCCAATTCCAACCCTGTTCTAAATAGATCTTTAATTCACCATTTTCTACAATGGTTTTCATTTTATCGCGCTGGGCAATTTCAGTAGCGCTTACCGCCACTTCTTCCTCTGTTCCCTGTGATATATACAGGTTAATTCCATCTGACACCTTTATGGCCTGAAAGCTGCCCACCGTTCTTTTTTCGACATTGGCGTCATAGATCACTTTCTCCTGGCTATTAGCCATGAAATTGATTAATAACAACATAGACGTCAATAGGCCCTTAAACATATAACTCCATTTGCTATGAAACGGGCATACATGCCAATATGTTACAATATCCTTAAAAAATAATGTTCGTATCTTTGCAGGCTCTTTTAAATAGTTTTCAGTTTCCCGGGGTGCTCTCCCGCCGTTGGCGGGACTGCTGAGAAAATACCCGTAGAACCTGATCAGGGTAATGCCTGCGCAGGGAAGGTAGTTCCGTCATTCGCCTACGCTTCACTTCCGCAGCATTTCTCTCAAACCATTTTTTCAACCAAAGTGATACACATGCAAAAAATGATTTTGGGGATATGCTACCTGTTATTCTGTCAATGCCTTGCTGCTCAAATCAGCGGCAAAGTAACAGATGCTGCATCCTCAACGCCTGTTGGCTCCGCCACCGTAGAATTAAGTAATGGTATGTCTACGCTTACCAATGAAAGCGGATTGTTTGAATTCAGGAAGATAAAACCAGGTAATTATACCATTCAGGTTACCTCTATAGGCTTTCAGTCTTTCAGCCAACCTGTTGCTTCCGGCAATACAATAGATATCAAACTGGAACGGTTGAATCTGTTTTTACAACCGGTTGAAATAAAAGCTACCCGCGCCGACGATAAAGCGCCTTTCACCAAAAACAATCTTTCTAAAAAAGACATTGAAAAACTTAACCTGGGACAGGACCTGCCATTTATTTTAAATCAAACGCCATCGGTAATAGTGAATTCCGATGCCGGTAATGGTGTTGGCTATACGGGCATCCGCATTAGGGGCAGCGATGCTACGCGTACCAATGTTACCCTTAATGGCATCCCTTTTAACGATGCAGAATCACAAGGTACTTTCTTTGTTAATCTGCCCGATTTCACGTCATCAGTAAACAGCATACAGGTTCAACGCGGTGTTGGAACATCCTCTAATGGCCCTAGCGCTTTTGGCGCAACCATTAACTTAAGCACCAATGAAACCAATACCACGCCCTATGCTGAAATAAATAACACGTACGGTTCCTTCAACACCTGGAAACATACGGTGAAAGCCGGTAGCGGATTGATCAATGATCACTTTACCATTGACGCTCGCCTTTCTAAAGTTTCAAGCGATGGTTATATCGATCGCGCCACCAGCTCACTGAAATCTTTTTATTTGTCCGGCGCTTATTTGAATAAGAATACCTCAATTCGCGTGAATGTGTTCTCGGGTAATGAAAAGACCTACCAGGCCTGGAACGGTATTCCTGAAGCCAAACTACGCAACAATAAAACAGAACTCGAAAAGCATTATTATAACAACCTGGGCACATTATACAATACGCAGCAGGACTCGGTAAATCTTTTTTCTTCCGATCCCAGGAAGTATAATTATTTCACCTACGCCAACCAAACCGATAATTACCAACAGGACCATTACCAGTTGTTCATCAACCACGATCTCAATGGCAAACTGGCTGTTAATACCGCCTTCTTTTTAACCCGCGGCAGAGGCTATTATGAAGATTATAAGCCACTAAGATCTTTTGGTGATTATGGGTTGAGTGATGTCGTGATCGGCTCAGATACCATTCGCGAAACCGACCTGGTTCAACAGCAATGGCTGGATAATTATTTTTACGGACAGGTATTTTCGGTTCAATATAAAGACGGCGCCAATCAATTGATCGTTGGCGGTGGCTGGAACCGCTACGACGGAAAACATTATGGAAATGTGATCTGGTCGGCCCAGGGTGGTGTACCTAATGGTTATCGTTGGTATAATACAGATGCGTATAAAACAGATGTAAATGCTTATGCCAAATACCAGTTGCAACTGGTTGAAAATTTACAGGCCTTTGTCGATCTGCAATACCGCCGCGTTTTGTATTATATCGGTGGCTTTAAAAATAACCCCACTTTATTTAGACGTAACAATTATGAGTTTTTCAATCCTAAAGTTGGATTTGCTTATTCGAAGAACAATTTGCAGGTATACGCGTCTTATTCTCAGGGTAAAAAAGAACCCAATCGCGATGATTTTGAAGCAGGCAGCGACCAGCAACCGAAGCCCGAAAAATTGCACGATTTTGAATTAGGCGTAGAAAAGAAAACGAGCAATTACAACCTGTCTGCTACGCTGTATTACATGTTGTATAAAGATCAACTGGTGCTAACCGGCAAGATAAATGATGTAGGTTCTTATACCCGCAGCAACGTACCCAACAGTTATCGCATGGGAATAGAACTGCAAGGTGGCATACGATTTACTCACTGGCTCAATGCATCGGGTAATATAACACTGAGTCAAAACAAGATCAAGGACTTTATTGAATATTATGATGACTATGATAACGGCAGTCAAAAAGAAACAGCACATGGCAATACCGACATTGCTTTTTCACCGGCTATCATTGCGTCTGGCATGTTGACTATAATACCGTGCAATAATGTAGAGATCAGTCTGCCGGCAAAATACGCGGGCCGGCAATACCTAGACAATACAGCTGATAAAGATCGTAGTCTCAATCCTTATTATGTACAGGACGCCCGGATCAGTTATACATTGCGCAAGTTGTTTTTTAAAGAAACCAATTTCATTGTGCAGGTAAATAACGTTTTCAACAAAAAGTATGAACCAAACGGCTATACTTACAGTTACCAGTATGGCGGTTCGGTGATCACTGAAAACTTTTATTACCCCATGGCCGGCACCAATTTTATGGTGGGTTTGAATGTGAAGTTGTAGGTAATCAGAAATAGCTAAAAGGAAAAGTCCCAGTCTTGTTAGACCGGGACTTTTTTATTGTAAGATTTTTTGAATCCAGATTACATCGTCCGCTTATCCCCACTACGGCTGCACACCAGCACTATCAACTCGCTGCCTAACCGGCTTTTCCGGTTGCACCCAAAGATCAATAAACTGTCCCTGACGAATGCGGTTTACATTACCGGTTGTGGTTAAGTGATCGGGGTGTTGCCTTGATACATATCCATTTTGATCAGCGCCCGCAGGTTGAATATTACCTACGGTCAATCCGTTTGATTCCAGGATTCCTTTTGCTTCACTTAAAGTAAGGCCAAACAAGTCAGGTACTTCAAATTCTTCTTTACCCGTACCTCGCCCAAGCACCAATACGATCCCACTTCCCATAGGTAATTTAGTACCTTCTTTTATGCGTTGGCCTTTATAATGTTGCTCAAGTACAAGGTCTTTGGCAAAATAAGGCGCATAAATGGTGTCTTCCAGTTTCAGCTTTTGTTGTTGCAAAGTGATCTCTGCACTACGGAAACTTTGACCTTCCAGCTTGGGCATTTCTATTTCGGGTGCAACATCCCGGTTAATGGTCAGAAAAACCGTCCGGCTCATCTTTACCCGGGTTTCGGCATTGGGGAATTGCTTTACGATCGATAAAAGCGCCGCCGTATCAACATATACGGTATCCTGTATCTCTACTTCAAATCCCTGCGTCTCCAGAATTTTTTTAGCCTCGTCAAATGATTTGCCTGTTACGGATGGAACGGCCAATGTTTTATCGTGCCGTGTGATCCAGGATAATGACTGCAAAAAGATAAAAGACAATAAAATAAGGATGCCAATACCCAACAGGATATTCGCCCATAATGGTTTTCCGGTAATGAATTTAAACACAGGTGATATTTAAATTTTGATAAATCAGGATACAGATCTCACTTGTGCCTCTTGAATACACGCTGCACGCTTCAAGCCACACGCCACACGCAAAAAAGTTCGTGTTTGGCATTTTGCCTATTGACTATTGGCATTCCCAAACTTACTCTGCCACGCCATCATACCGCCCGACAGGTTCTTGGTATTGGTAAATCCAAGCGTTTCCAGTATAAGTGCAGCCTGTCCACTGCGGTTACCGCTGCGGCAATACACGATCACTTCTT
>DASUVL010000759.1:0-4371 GCA_036379015.1 Niastella sp. | reverse complement strand
CCAACAACAGGGGCTGTTCTAATCAGTGGGTCCGGTGATCATTGCTGAGAGCTATTAATCAATACCTACAGGGACAATATGAAGTACATATAAAAGCCAGCAATCAATTTACATTATTCAATTAATAAAGCAATTAGTTATTCTAATCCAATTCTAACGAGATATTTTTGAATATTACAATTTCCGTATGCCTTTTTCTGTGCAATCGTTCCCGACAACGATTTCAAAAAAGGTAAATAGCCGGCCGCCTTATAAAAAAAAGACTATTTTTATCGGTACATCGCTGCCACACCGTGAAATTTGAGACTGTAACCATAAAAGATATTGCCAAGGCGCTGGGACTTTCTACATCTACCGTATCGCGCGCATTGCGTGGTAGCTATGAAATTAGCCCGGAAACAAAAAAACTGGTACTTGAGTATGCCGAAAAGATAAACTACCGGCCTAACCCGATCGCTTTGAGTTTAAAAGAACGAAAAAGCCGGTCGATAGGAGTTGTAGTGAGTGAGATTGCTAATACGTTTTTCTCGCAGGCGATCAATGGCATTGAATCCATTGCCTACAACCGGGGGTACCATGTAATTATTTCCCAGAGCCACGAATCGTTCGAGCGCGAAAAGGTAACCATTCAACACCTGGCCTCCCGCTCGGTAGATGGGTTGCTGGTTTCCCTGTCGAACGAAACCATTGACCTGAGCCACCTGAAACAATTGCACGACAAAGGTTTACCGGTCGTTTTCTTCGACCGCATTACCGACGAAATAAATACACATAAGGTAACAGCCAATAATGTAAAAGGCGCTTTTGATGCCACCCAGCATTTGATTAACAAGGGTTTTACCCGCATTGCGCATGTTACCAATTCACCCAACCTGTCAATTACCAAAGAAAGGCTGCAGGGATACCAGGAAGCCCTGAAAAAGAACAACCTGCCTTTTGATGATAAACTGGTGCATTATTGTTTTCATGGCGGAATGATCTATGAAGAGATTGAGGATGAAATTCAAAAGATGTTCAGCGCCCGTCAAAAACCGGACGCCATTGTAACCGCCAGCGACCGTATTACCACCTCCTGCCTCACAGCTTTAAAAGCTGCCGGAAAAAGGATACCGGAAGATATTTCTGTCATTGGCTTTACCAATACCAATATAGCCGACCTGTTTAACCCGCCGCTATCGGCAGTACGCCAACCGGCCTTTGATATGGGGCAGACTGCCACCGAACTGCTCATTCAGATCATTGAAAGCAAACGCCCGGTAACGGAGTTTGAGACCCGGATCCTTGATACCGAATTGTTTACGCGGGAGAGTTCGGATAAGGCACCCCCCCCAACCCCCTAAGCCCCCGAGCCCGCCGCGGCGGGGAGTTTCAGGGTTAAGGACATAGGGTTCAGGTTACACGTTAATCCTTCAAGTCACTTTATATTACCTTTTAGCGGCCATTTTATTTTTTTTCTGCATCGAAAAAAAAGTTTTGCATCGTTTTACTTTTTTTCTGACGCGTTTAATTTTTTTCTGCATCAAAAAAAAAGTTTTGCTATCATTTTACTTTTTTTCTGACACGTTTAATTTTTTTCCGCATCAAAAAAAAAGCTTTGCTATCGTTTTACTTTTTTTCTAACTCATTTATTTTTTTTCTGCATCGAAAAAAAACTTTTGCTATCATTTTACTTTTTTTCTGACACGTTTAATTTTTTTCCGCATCGAAAAAAAAGCTTTGCTATCGTTTTACTTTTTTTCTGACGCATTTTATCTTTTTTGTGACATGCAGAAAAACTTTTTGGGCCGTTTAATTTTTTAAATGGGTCATTTAATCTCATTTGTGATCGTTTAATCTTCTAAATAACCCTGGATGATCTTTTGAGCGACCCGCTTAATTCTTTAAACGAGCCATCGTGTCCCCGAATACCATACATGTACCCATCAATGTCCCTACACAGCTTTCTGTATTTCTTAATCAAGGTCGCCACATTGTTTTGAGGCCATTGCTTAATTAACAATTTTTAAAATTATCTTCATTGTATGCTATCGCAGGAAGAGATCAAACAATTAGTAGCCAAACAGGCGGCCCAGTTGGTGCAAAACAACATGACCGTTGGTATTGGCACAGGATCTACCATTTACTGGCTCATTCTGGAGTTGGGAAACCGGGTAAAACAGGGCCTTTTTTTCAGGGCCATTCCTACTTCCAAAAAAACAGCTGCCCTGGCAGCCCAGCATAATATTCCCCTGGCGGAACTGAATGATGTGGATAGCATTGATATTACCATTGATGGCGCCGATGAAATTGACCCGCACCTGCAATTAATAAAAGGCGGTGGCGGCGCCTTATTACAGGAGAAAATGGTAGCAGCTGCCTCCCGCGAACTGTTCATCCTGGCCGACCAGTCAAAGCTGGTTCAACATTTAGGCAAATTTCCTTTACCGTTAGAGGTGATCCCTTTCGGCTGGAAACAGGTGCAACGGAACATTCGTGAGACCTATAATATTGAAACTACCTTGCGCATACAGGATGACCAGCCTTTTATTACCGATCATGGTCATTATATCCTCGACTGTCCCTTTAAACGTATTGACCAACCCGATGAACTAATGTTTGAGCTAAATACCATTCCCGGGGTGGTGGATAATGGCCTCTTTATCAATATGGCCGACCTCGCCCTGATCGGATTTCCGGATGGAAAAACGGAAACGATACATAAGTAGTTGCTTGCTCCACCCCTCACATCTGTATCAGATTTTTTTTCCGTAACTTTAACTGTATCAGATTCCAGCCAAATGCATAAAAACAAATTGAACGGGTCGGATCACCTGTATCTGCAGATCGCCGGGGGTTTGGAGCAAATGATCCATAATGAAATATTAAAGATTGGTGATAAGCTGCCATCGGTGCGTATGCTGAGCGATGAATATGGCATCAGTATGGGTACCGCTTTCCAGGCCTATTATTATCTCGAAGGAAAAGGCCTCATTGAATCACGCCCTAAATCGGGTTACTACGTTCGCTTTAATCAAAAACGGTTTCCGGCTTTACCGGCTCCACCTAAACCCGAAACACTGGCCGGCACTACCAGTGTGGATGAAATGGTAACCACTGTTTTTAAAAAACTAAGCGCTACAGATATCACGAACCTGGCCATAGCGGCCCCTGACAAGAAGCTGTTACCGGCTGCCAAATTGAATAAATCGCTGGTGCATGCATTCCGTAATTCGCCAACCAGTTGCATTCAGTATGAAGATGTGCAGGGCAACCTGGAATTGCGAAAACAGGTAGCCAGAATGGCTTTTAACTGGGGCGGAAAAGTTTTAGCAAATGATGTGGTGATCACCGCCGGTTGCATGGAAGCCTTGTCGCTTTCCTTACAGGCCGTTACCAGGCCGGGCGACACGGTAGCCATTGAAACACCCACTTTCTTTGGCATATTTCAGGTGATGGAAACATTGGGGCTGCACGTGATTGAAATACCTACCGACGCAGTGACCGGTATTGACCTCAACTATCTGGAAGATGCGATCACAAAATCGAATATCAAAGCCTGTGTGTTTGTTCCCAGTTTTAATAATCCGCTTGGTTGTTGTATGCCCGATGATAATAAAAAGGCATTGGTTGAACTGATCACCAGACATCGCATTCCATTGATCGAAGATGATATTTATGGGGAATTGTATTTTGGTCATCACCGGCCACGCTGTTGCAAAACATATGATACGGAAGGCTGGGTATTGTATTGTGCATCTATCAGCAAATCACTGGCCCCGGGTTACCGTATCGGGTGGACAATCCCCGGCCGGTTCAAAGAACAACTTATTCGCTTAAAAATGCGGCACACCATAACCGGTGTTACCATAACGCAACAGGCCATGGCGCATTTCCTAAGTATGGGCCGGTTCGATTACCACCTGAAAAAATTACGTACTGCCTTACATACGCAGCAACTGCGGTATGTACAGGGCATTCTCGATCATTTTCCACCCGACACCAAAGTATCGAGACCGCAGGGTGGTTTTGTGTTGTGGCTGGAGTTGAATAAAAAAGTAAATACATTTCAATTATACCAGGAAGCGATGAAATACCAGGTCTCCGTAGCACCGGGAAGAATTTTTTCCATGCGCGATCGCTACAGCAATTATATGCGTATCGGTTATGGTCAAGCCTGGAATGACGATGTTGAAAGGGGGCTTAAAATATTAGGGAACTTAGTGAAAAAGATGGGGTAACCCCTGTTCTTTGGGACATTGTGCTAACATGTGGCAAATGTGATAATTTCCTAATGAAGAATGAAAAACAGAGCAATAGGGGAAGCCGGATAACAGAAGAATGTTGAATATTGAAGGAACCAACAACCTGAAACCTGCAACCAATGCACTTCTC
>DASUVL010000758.1:0-13814 GCA_036379015.1 Niastella sp. | reverse complement strand
AAGCAAAAGGTAAACTTTGGGTAAGCAATAGGTAAACCTGAGGTAAGCAAGAGGTAAGGAAAATTGATCTTTGTCAACATCATTTTTCTCCGTATATTTAGAGTACATACAATCTACCAGGTGATCAATTTTTGCACATACAAGACTTTTTGTTGTTGCTGTTGTAAGCAAAAGGCGGTTATTATGGTGGAGGCTAGCCATACTTAGATTTATGTAATATTTTCATATACACATAATTGAAGCTCCACCACCCGTGGAGCTTTTTTTATTTAATACCTTTTTCTATGTCGACCATGCTAACAACAGTATCCATTGATGAACAACTGTTACAACATGTACAGTTGCTCGGAACACAAATAGGCCGCACGCCGCTGCACCGCATTACCCGGTTGTTTAACAAACCGGGGGTAACCATTTATGCGAAAAAAGAATGGGTGCAATTGTCGGGCAGTGTAAAAGCCAGGGCCGGATATGCCATTTTTAAAGCGGCCATTGAAAACGGTTCATTAACAAAACAGCGGGCATTGCTCGATGCTACCAGCGGCAACACGGGCATCGCCTACGCCACCATTGGCAGAGAGTTAGGAGTTCCTGTTACCTTGTGTTTACCGGAAAATGCATCGTATGAAAGAAAGGATATATTGCAATCACTGGGCGCAGAGATCATTTACACCTCACGTTTTGAAGGTACCGATGGCGCTCAGCAAGTGGCCAAAGCGCTGGCCAATGAATACCCGCATAAATATTTTTATGCCGATCAATATAAGAACGATAACAACTGGAAAGCGCACTATCATACGACCGCCCTGGAAATATTCGAAGCTTTGCCGGGCATCACCCATTTTGTTGCCGGACTCGGCACTACCGGAACATTTACCGGAACGGTCCGTCGGCTCAAAGCATTGAACCCCGGCATTCATTGTACTTCCCTGCAACCCGATAATCCGTTACATGGCCTGGAAGGATGGAAGCATATGGAGACCGCCATCGTACCCGGCATTTATGACAACACGCTGGCCGATGACAATGCGGAAGTAGGAACGGAAGACGCCTGGGAAATGATCAGGGCTGCTTACCATTATGAACACCTGTTGTTGAGTCCATCATCAGCAGCCAATCTGATAGGGGCATTGCGGGTAGCTGAGAAAATAGATCAGGGCATTGTGGTAACCATATTACCCGATAATGCCGATAAATACAAAGACTTAATTAAAAAACTTTTGTAACATGATAGTTCTGGAAAACGATGCACAAAAAATAATTGTGCAGGATGCTATGGATGCATTTCCCGATGAATGTTGCGGTTTTGTGTTTGGACACGAAGACAGCAATGGCCGCCGGATCATTACCGAGGCTCGCGTAGTGAAGAATGTAAAAGAGGGCGATAAACGCAGGCGTTTTGAGATCGCTCCACAGGATTACCTGGATGCTGAAAAATATGCGGAAGAACAACAGCTGGAATTGTTGGGGGTGTATCATTCGCATCCCAATCATCCGGCTGTGCCGAGTGAGCACGATCGGGCGGCTGCACAGCCGTTCTTTTCGTATCTGATCATTTCGGTAAATGATAAAATACCCGGACCTATTCGCTCCTGGCGATTAAATGACGACTGGCAGTTTGTGGAAGAGAACGAGCACTTACTTGCGTAAGTGAATTTTGAATATTGAAGTGAGGAAAGCTACACGTTGTAGGTTCCATGTTACAAGTTTCAAGGGAATACAATACCTGTAACAGCAACCGGCAACTGGTAAACGGTAATTGAATCAAAATAATAAACATAAACGAACCTTTCACCCCCTTTAGGGGGCAGGGGGTAAAACATTTTATTATGGCTACTGTTATTATTCCAACCCCATTACGAAAATTTACCAATAACACGGCGAAGCTGGAGATACATGCCGATACCATCGCAAAGACAGTCGACGAATTGACGATTAATTTCCCGGAGCTTAAAAAACACCTGCTCGATGATAGCGGGCAGATCCGTTCGTTTGTAAATATCTTTGTAGGAAATGACGACATTCGCAATCTGCAGCAGGGCGAAACAGCAGTGAGAACAGAATCGGTGATCAGCATTGTGCCGGCGATAGCAGGCGGCAGCAAGGGAAATGAAGAATTAGAAATGTAGAATGAAAAATGAGAAAGTGGAGACGCAATGGGAATATCGAATATTGAATGTTCAATGTTGAATGAAGAAGTGAAATACCAATCGTGAAACGTGAAAGCCAATGCCACTTGCATCCTGAAACCGGAAATTGCTAACTCGTCCCGGCTAAGCCGGAAGTACCTGGTGTCTGATCACCAGTAACAAATCATCAATATCAAAGTATTCTTCTCCCCTTTAGGGGGCGGGGGGTAAACATATAATCATGAGCTCAGAAGTTACCTTTTCAAAAGAAGAACTTGCCCGGTATAACCGGCACATCATCATACCTGAATTTGGCCTGGCAGCACAGCAAAAATTAAAAGCGGCCAAAGTGCTGGTCGTTGGTTCCGGCGGCTTGGGCAGTCCTGTCTTGTTGTACCTGGCTGCAGCCGGTATTGGCACCATTGGCATTGTTGATTTTGACGTGGTAGATGATAGCAACCTGCAACGCCAGGTACTATTTGGCGTAAACGAAATTGGTAAACCTAAAGTAGAAGCGGCCAAACAACGCCTGCAGGCATTGAATCCGCATATAGAATATGTATTGTACAACACGCAACTTACTTCCCAAAATGCATTGGACATCATAAAAGACTATGATGTGGTAGCAGATGGTACCGATAATTTCCCCACCCGTTACCTGGTGAATGATGCCTGTGTATTGCTGGGCAAACCAAATATATATGCATCTATCTTTCAGTTTGAAGGGCAGGTGTCTGTCTTCAATTATCGCCACGCAAACGGCGACCTGGGACCGAACTACCGCGATCTGTATCCAACACCACCGCCACCGGGATTAGTGCCCAGTTGTGCCGAAGGCGGCGTTTTAGGCGTATTGCCGGGTATCATTGGCAGTTTGCAAGCCCTGGAAGTGATAAAGGTGATCACCGGGGTAGGGGAGCCATTGGCCGGACGCTTTTATATTTTTGATGCACTCAGTTTTGAAAGCCGCACATTTAATATTTCCCGTCGCGACGATAACCCGTTAAACGGTAAGAACCCCACCATTACCCAGCTGATCGATTATGAACAGTTCTGCGGCGTGAGCGCTGTTGAAAAACCGGTAAAAGAAATTACCCCCGCTGCGTTGTATGAGCTGCAGGTAAAAGGCGAACCTTTTCAGCTTATTGATGTACGTGAACCCTATGAATATGATATTGTAAATATCGGTGCAGAGCTGATTCCGCTGTCGACGGTTGCGGAGCAAGCGGATAAGATCAGCAAGGACCAACCCGTGATCGTGCATTGTAAAATGGGCGGCCGTAGCGCCAAAGCCATCCGGGAGCTGGAAGAAAAATATGGGTTCACTAATTTGTATAACTTAAAAGGAGGGATAATAGCTTATATTGATGAAGTGCAGCCGGAGTTGACGAAATACTAGTTGGAAGGCAACAGGTAGCGTGAGAAAAGCTGGAAGCAAACCAGTGCCCTCGACTACGCTCGGTCACCGGCAGACCCTTGGACTTCGCTCAGGCTCATGGACTGTAACCGGCAACTATGTTCGTGTGTATTTGTATTTCATTATCACATTAGCAAATTATCACATTATCACATTGGCGTTGGTGGGTCCTCCACCGCTTTTCGCTTTTGGCGGTTCAAAAACTTCTGCCGTATCACGATCTCCGTAGCCGGAATGTTATCCATTTTGCTTTCCAGCCAGCTGATGATATCCAGGTAGGCAAAGGCGCGGGTCTCAAACCGGTTGGCCTGTAACTGTTTTAACTGTTCCAGCAGTTTGGCAAACTCCGGTTTCAACTGGCGTGGCGATAAATGGAAGGTCCGGCGTAAAAAGCGGAATATTTCTTCTTCCACCACACTGAGGTTGCCCATTTTGGCCATAAAGCGGTATACTGACTTGAACAGGTATTCCAACAATTGAAAATTACCCAGCTCGTAGTGCGCTATAAGGTGCAGGAGGCGGCTGTAACATTGCAGGTCGGTACGAAGGTCAACCTTCCAGTTAATGATCTTGTTGAGGTAGTCAATGGCCTTTTCGTAATGTCCGCTGCCGAAATACAGGGAAGCGATCTTGTAATAAAAAACAAGAATACGGTGGCGGTCGAGGTAGATCTCGTATTCCTTGAGCTTTTCCTCGATATAAGGCACCAGTTGCAGCCCTTCTGTAAACGTGCCCTCCATAAAATGTTTATTGATCTTACTCAGGTGGAGGTAAACAAAGGTCTGGATCCGGTTATTATGGTTGTTAATGACCAGGTCGGAATGGGAAAAGGTCTCAAATTTATCCAGGGCTTCTTTCAGTTTACTATAGTTCTGCAAATCGAAATGGGCGCCCATCAGGTTGTGCATACCTTTGATATAGTGGGCGGTCTCCACTTCTATCATAAACTTCTCTTTTTCAAACAGTTCTACCCATTTTTGGGTATAGCGGTAGTATAACAGAAAATCCTGGCGAATAAAGGCATACCAGCAATAGCTCTGGTACAGGTACAGCCGCTCATAAAAGCCCCTGGCTTCGTCGGCCCCGGGTGGAAAGTGCTGATCGAAGAACTGCTGTACTACTTTTTCATCGTTCTCGTCGCGGGCATGGCCATTCTTGATATACCAGCTATACAGCAACAGCGATAAATTGCTGAGTTTGCTCACCATCACCAGGCGGCGATTGGTTTCATCCACATCAACGGTAAGCTGTTCGGCCCGGTCGGTCATACTACGCGTAATGTGCAGTGCCTCAATCTTTTTCTCGAAAAATAAAACCTGCAATAAATACGTGATCTGGTTATTGGCGCGGGCCAGTTCCTTCATGCGGTCGAGCATCTTGAGGCTTTGGAGGTACAGCCCCTTGTTGTACAGGATACGCGCATGGTCCATCATCTCATGCAGCTGAATATCAATGTTGTTCTCATTATTTAACAACCGTAAACTGCCGAGGAGCTGTTTATATAAATGCGCCTTTATATTTGATAACTGCTGCTTTTTCAAGTCTTTGTACTTACTCAATAGTAAGTTTTCGTCGTAAGTTTCCATTTTGTCCAAAGCATCAAAAAGCTGCACGATCTTCAGGTTCTCACTTGAAGAGTTACGTTGTACGTACAGCTTAAAATTGCGTTTTTCCGACTTTTCCAGCGACTTAATCAACTGGAACAAGGCATCTGTAGAACGGTTGGGCATCGTAATCGAAAATCATTAAAGTCCTTGACCAACAAGGGTTTTAGCCAGGTTGGCTCTTGTTAAATAATGTAAATTAGGTACAAATTTGGTTTTTGTAGTTGAATAACAAGGAATAATTTCGGATCAGCAGGTTGTTTTTCTCTTTAATAGCAAGCAGCACAAAATCGAACAGCCTGCTTTTTTTAAATAAAATCCTACTTTATAGAGATACCTATGCCAAAGAACAAAGTCTATATTTTCGACACAACATTGAGAGACGGCGAACAAGTGCCGGGCTGTAAATTAAATACCAAAGAGAAGATAGAGATTGCTTTGGCCCTGGAAGAGTTGGGCGTAGATATCATTGAAGCTGGTTTCCCCATTTCATCTCCCGGCGATTTTAAAAGCGTGAGTGAAATTGGATCGGTGATCAAGAATGCAGTGATCTGTGGTTTAAGCCGGGCTGTGCAGAAGGATATTGAAGTAGCTGCCGAGGCGCTAAAAACAGCTAAAAGACCCCGCATCCACACAGGTATCGGTACTTCCGATTTCCATATTAAATCGAAATTCAACTCAACCCGCGAAGATATTTTGCAACGGGCTATCCAGTGCGTAAAATGGGCGCGGAACTTTACTGATGATGTTGAGTTTTATGCCGAAGATGCCGGTCGTACAGATAATGATTATCTGGCCCGCGTGGTTGAAGCAGTGATCGCTGCCGGCGCCACCACGGTAAATATACCTGATACAACAGGTTATTGCCTGCCGCATCAATACGGCGAAAAGATCGCATACCTGGTAAACAATGTACCCAATATCGACAAAGCGGTGATCAGCTGTCATTGTCATAACGATTTGGGTCTGGCAACAGCAAATTCCATTGCCGGCGCCATGAGCGGAGCCCGCCAGATCGAGTGTACCATAAACGGATTAGGCGAAAGAGCGGGAAATACATCGCTGGAAGAAGTGGTGATGGTTATTGAACAACACCGCACCCTCGGTTTTTACACCGGTATCAAAACACAACAACTGAATCCATTGAGCAGGCTGGTTTCCGACACTATGCGGATGCCGGTTCAACCAAATAAAGCTATTGTAGGCGCCAATGCATTTTCACATTCATCAGGTATTCACCAGGATGGATTTTTGAAAGATGCACAGACCTACGAGATCATCAACCCCGAACAGGTTGGGGCTGATGGCAGTAAGATTGTATTAACAGCGCGCAGCGGCCGCAGCGCTTTGGCCCATCGCTTTCAGAAACTCGGTTTCCAGTTCAACCGGAACGACATCGACGTGTTGTACGACCAGTTTTTGAAAGTAGCTGATAGAAAGAAAGAAGTTGAGGATGAAGATCTGACGATATTAGCTAATCAGCATCAGGCCGCCACAGTTTAGTGAGCAGTATTTTCTCATAATCATGTAGTTTTTGTTACGCGTGGTGCGTCTGCACCACGCTTTTTCTCAAACCCCCTGAATAGTAAGGGGAACATGAAAATGGAAAACGAAAAATGAAAGATTCAAATAATAGTGATAAGGTTTCGTGCTCCTCTTTAGGGGAGGGGGCTAAGAATTTATTTGATAAGAAAAGGAAAAAGCACATCGTACAATCTGTTTACGATGGGCCTTTTGTTTTAGATATCATCAGGCAAATTATACAAGCAGTAACCTGCAACATTCCCACGCACAATCAACAATTACCAATAAAAGATAAGTTATCGCGCCTGCAGCTGCAGTCGTTGTTTGAAAAGAATGCACCGGTGTATTCATATCAAAACAATATGGCTGTTCCTGTTGTGGCATAAGGTGTATGAAGGAAGCAAGGGGGACTGGTTAGTCCGTGTTTTGAAACTACATTTTATGGAAAAAAATATTGTTGTAATAGAAGGTGATGGCATAGGACCTGAAGTAACCCGTCAGGCGGTGAAAGTATTGAATGCCATTGCCGAGCAATTCGGTCATGAGTTCAGTTACCGGTATTGCTTAATGGGCGCGGATGCCATTGATAAAACCGGCACCCCGTTACCCGACGAAACGATTGAAGCCTGCCTTAATAGCGATGCAATATTATTTGGCGCCATCGGCCATCCAAAATACGATAACGATCCTTCCGCCAAAGTGCGCCCCGAGCAGGGCTTACTACAACTGCGGAAAAGCTTACAATTGTTTGCCAACATTCGTCCTGTAATCACGTACCCCTCTTTGCAACATTTGTCTCCTTTAAAAGTTCAGCAATTAGAAGGAGTTGACTTTATAATTTTCAGAGAACTTACCGGCGGTATTTATTTTGGGAAGAAGGAACTGAGTGAAGATGGAAACAGAGCTGCTGACGATTGCGTATATACGCGTGAAGAAATTGAACGCATTACGCATCTTGCTTTTCAATATGCCAGGCAGCGCCGAAAAAAACTTACATTGGTTGATAAGGCCAATGTACTGGAAACATCGCGCCTGTGGCGTAAAGTGGTGCAGGAAATAGCCACGCAGTATAATGATGTGAAAGTTGATTTCCTGTTTGTTGACAATGCCGCCATGCAGATCATTGTGAATCCGAAACAGTTTGATGTGATACTCACAGAAAATATGTTCGGCGATATTATCAGTGATGAGGCCAGTGTGATCAGTGGTTCGTTGGGTTTGTTGCCATCGGCATCGGTAGGTACCGGCGTTGCGTTGTTTGAGCCTATTCATGGTTCGTTCCCGCAGGCAGCAGGTAAAGACATCGCCAACCCGCTTGGATGCATTCTTTCTGCAGCCATGTTGCTCGACCATTTTGGATTGGCCAAAGAAGCGGAGGCTGTACGGTTGGGTGTTGAGTGGACGCTGATAAATGGTTTTGTAACAAAAGATATTGATCCTATTAATTTTTATTTCACAACAACCATCGGTGAGCTGGTGAGTGATTTTGTGGCCAACCGTATTCCAGGTGGCGTGAATAAAGCGAATATAGAAGCGAGGAAGTCGACGATAATATAAGCCCCAGCTCCTAAAGGGGAGAGGAAGAAGTTTTATCACCCCTTTAGGGGGCGGGGGCAAAAAAGTTCTTTTTAATTCAACCGGCGGGTGTATATTTGTGACACACGAAGTCCTCTTATGCAAAAAAGCAGCTTTAATAACATCATCTCTGTAGTAACTGCAATAATAATTATTGTGGTGGTGGTGATTATTCCTGCAACGCACGGAGGTGGAGTTTAACGTATACTAAAAATCAACATAAACGACCCGCCTCCAACGAGGCGGGTTTTTTTATGACCCGGAGTGTCCTGAGCGGGCTTGATCTGAGCGGAGTCGAAGAGTCGAAGGGGCTGGTTCGAGACCCCGAGTCTCGCTGGTGCGGGAAGGGGTTGAAGGGATAAGATAAAGACCCGGAGCGTGTGCTTCGCCGAAGGCGAAGCCGAGGTAAGTGCCAACGGGAATTATATTTCAATATTTAACATTCGAAATTTAATATTCAATATTTAAAGTGGCTTATTATAATAACAATACGATCATTTACCTCAATGGCGCTTTTGTAAAAGCGGCAGAGGCAACGACTGACTATTACAGCCAATCTCTCCATTACGGCTATGCCGTATTTGAAGGGATCAGGTCGTACAGAACAGCCAGTGGCGAAACAAAGATCTTTAAGGCAACAGAACATTACGACCGGTTGAAAAATTCGGCCATTGCTTTAAACATGCCATATAACTGGGATACGAATGAACTGATAGAGGCTACCTATGAAGTATTAAGCCGGAATGACCTGCAGAACGCATACATCAGGCCGGTAGTATACGCTCCGGCGAATATGAGCTTCAATCCCAATACCGAATCATATCTCATGATCGCGGCCTGGGAAATGGGCTTATTCCTGGGTGATAAATTACTGCGGGTAATGACCTCTTCTTTTCAACGTCCTAACCCGAAAGGGTTTCGTATTGAAGCCAAGGCCAGCGGCCATTATGTGAATTCGATATTAGCCAGCCAGGAAGCAAAAACAAAAGGGTACGATGAAGCCCTGTTGACTGATATGAATGGTTTTGTAGCAGAAGGTCCCGGCGCTAATGTGTTCTTTGAAAAGAACGGTAAGCTGGTTACGCCGCCCACCGGTAATATTTTACCCGGTATAACCAGGGCTACGGTAATAGAAATATGTGCGGAATTGAACATACCGGTTGAAGAGCGTTTATTCACCACCGATGAATTAAAACAGGCCGATGCTGCTTTCTTTTGTGGTACTGCTGCAGAAGTGATCGGCTGGCAATCGTTCGATGAAGCGGTATTCCCGGCTAACTGGAATGAAACAATAGCAAGAAAAATTCAGATAGCATATAAGGAAAGAGTGTTAGAAGAGGAGATGGTAAAGGAGAGATGAAGAATGAAAAATTAAAAAGTAAATCCAAATCATAATTGTCGAATAGAATGGCAGAAATAAATAAATATTCAAAGACACTGACCCAGGATGTAACCCAACCTGCAGCTCAGGCCATGTTATATGGCATTGGTTTAACCGATGAAGATCTGAAGAAAGCACAGGTAGGCATTGTTAGTATGGGCTATGATGGTAATACCTGTAACATGCACCTGAACGACCTGGCCAAGATCGTGAAAGAAGGCGTATGGAGTAACGACCTGGTAGGTTTGATCTTTAATACCATAGGCGTAAGCGACGGTATGTCGAACGGAACGGATGGAATGCGTTACTCGCTGGTGAGCCGCGATATCATCGCCGACTCCATTGAAGCAGTTTGCGGCGCTCAGTATTATGATTCGTTGATTGCCATCCCTGGTTGCGATAAAAATATGCCAGGTTCAGTAATGGCCATGGGACGTTTAAACCGCCCCGCTATTATGGTGTATGGTGGAACCATAGCCCCCGGTCATTATAAAGGTCAGGACCTGAATATTGTTTCTGCATTTGAAGCATTGGGTCAAAAGATCGCCGGTCAGTTAAGCGACGCCGATTTTAAAGGCGTTATTATGAACTCCTGTCCGGGTGCGGGCGCCTGCGGTGGTATGTATACTGCCAATACCATGGCCTCGGCCATTGAAGCGTTGGGTATGAGCTTACCATATTCATCTTCCAACCCCGCCTTAAGCGATGAAAAGAAGAAAGAATGTCTGGATGCGGGTAAGGCTATCCGTAACCTGATGGAAAAAGATATCAAGCCATCGGATATCATGACCCGTAAAGCATTTGAAAATGCCATGACGGTTATTATGGTCCTGGGTGGAAGTACCAATGCGGTATTACATATGATCGCCATAGCAAAAAGCGTGGATGTACCATTGACCCAGGATGATTTTCAACTGATCAGCAATAAGGTCCCCATGCTGGCCGACTTCAAGCCCAGCGGAAAATATTTAATGCAGGACCTGCATGAACATGGCGGGTTACCTTCTGTAATGAAATACCTGTTACAAAAAGGATTGCTGCATGGCGATTGTTTAACAGTAACCGGAAAAACACTGGCTGAAAATCTGGCTACTGTTCCCGATCTGAACTTTGATACTCAAAAAATAATTCTCCCCCTCGAACAACCGATAAAAGCTTCCGGTCACTTACAGATATTGTATGGTAACCTGGCCGTGAAAGGCAGTGTGGCCAAGATCACCGGTAAAGAAGGTGAACGCTTTGAGGGACCGGCCCGCGTGTTCGATGGCGAGTTTGAACTGATCGCAGGTATCCAGAATAAAAAAGTACAACCGGGTGATGTGGTGGTGATCCGTTATGTAGGACCCAAAGGTGCCCCTGGTATGCCTGAAATGCTGAAACCTACATCTGCACTTATTGGTGCCGGTTTAGGTAATAGCATAGCGCTGATTACCGATGGCCGTTTCAGCGGTGGTACGCATGGCTTTGTGGTAGGCCATATTACCCCCGAAGCATTTGATGGCGGGGTGATCGGGCTGGTAAAAGACGGCGATATCATAGAACTGGATGCGGTTAAGAATTCGATCAATTTGAAGATCAGCCCTGATGAGTTGGCAAAACGCAAAGCCGCCTGGAAACAGCCACCATTAAAAGTTAAAAAAGGAATTCTGTATAAATACGCGAAGCAGGTAAAAGATGCTAGCGAAGGATGTGTAACCGATGAGATGGAATAATTTCTGATTTTGAGATTTACTGATTTTGGGACCTGAATCCCGAAATCTCAAAATTCCTAAATCAGAAATCTTTAAACGACTCTATTGAATCATTAAAATAAGTTTATGAGTACAATCGAAAAGGCACCTGCCAAAGCAAAGACGGAAAAGAAGCCAACAACAAATATCAGCGGCTCGGTCGCCGTGTTGGAAGCATTTCTGGCAGAGGGTGTCAGTACTATTTTTGGGTATCCGGGTGGTGCCATCATGCCCATCTATGATGCACTGTACGATTACCAGGAAAAACTACATCATATACTGGTGCGTCACGAACAGGGCGCTACACATGCTGCCCAGGGTTATGCGCGGTCATCCGGCGATGTCGGTGTCGTGTTTGCAACCAGTGGTCCTGGTGCCACCAACTTAGTGACTGGTTTGGCAGATGCCATGATCGATAGTACGCCGTTGGTATGTATCACCGGACAGGTATTTGCCCACTTGCTGGGTACAGATGCTTTCCAGGAAACTGATGTGATCAATATCACTACACCGGTTACCAAATGGAATTACCAGGTAACCGATGCCACCGAAATTCCCGCGGTGCTGGCAAAAGCCTTTTACATTGCCCGCAGCGGACGTCCCGGACCGGTGTTGATTGATATCACCAAGAACGCCCAATTACAAAAATTCGATTACGAAGGATATACAAAATGTGATCATGTACGCAGCTACCGCCCGGCTCCCATTGTACGCAAGGAGTACATTACTGAGGCAGCCAAGCTGATCAACGAAGCGGAAAAACCTTTTGTGATCTTCGGTCAGGGTGTAATACTGGGTAAAGCAGAAAAAGAATTTTTGAAATTCATTGAAAAATCAGGTATTCCTACTGCCTGGACCATCCTGGGATTGAGCGCTATTCCTTCAGATCATCCGTTGAATGTTGGTATGCTGGGGATGCACGGAAATTATGGTCCGAACGTATTGACCAACGAGTGTGATGTATTGATCGCAGTCGGTATGCGTTTCGATGATCGCGTTACGGGTCGCCTTGATAAATATGCCAAACAGGCAAAAGTGATCCACCTGGATATTGACCCGGCTGAAGTAGACAAGAATGTAAAAACAACGGTACCGGTTTGGGGCGACTGTAAAGAAACCCTGCCCCTGTTAACCGCACAAATAGAACAGAAAGTATACCCGCAATGGTTGCAGAAGTTCAAGGACTTTACGAAACAGGAAGAAGAAACCTGTATCATACCTGAGCTGAACCCCACCTCCGATGAATTGACCATGGGTGAAGTAATAAAACACCTCAATGAGTTAACCGGTGGCGATGCAATTATAGTAACCGATGTAGGACAGCACCAGATGGTGGCTTGCCGCTATGCGAAGTTCAATCAATCAAAAAGTAATATCACCTCGGGTGGTTTGGGAACCATGGGTTTTGCCTTACCCGCAGCCATAGGTGCTAAAGTAGGCGCCCCCAATAGGACCGTAGTAGCGATCATTGGTGATGGCGGTTTTCAAATGACCATCCAGGAACTGGGAACTATTATGCAATCGGAAATTGATGTAAAGATCCTGATCTTGAATAACCGGTTTTTAGGTATGGTTCGCCAGTGGCAACAACTTTTCCATGAGAAGCGTTACTCGTTTGTTGATATTGCCAGTCCCGATTTTGTTCAGGTAGCCAAAGGGTACAGGATTCCCGGACAAAGCGTTTCAAAAAGAGAGGATTTGAAAAATGCCCTCACCGAAATGTTGGATACAAAAGGCGCTTACCTGTTGGAAGTAATGACCGGAAAGGAAAACAACGTGTTCCCCATGGTGCCGCAAGGTTGCAGTGTTGCAGAAATACGTTTAAAATAAAAAGGTAACAGCGAATGGCTATCACAGAAAATATCACCTGGAATACTTCCCTGTACGACAAGAAACATGATTTTGTTTTTAAGTACGGCGAATACCTGGTGCAGCAGCTGCTGACACCTCAGGAAGGTGAGCGCATTCTGGATGTGGGCTGTGGTACCGGTTATTTAACCAACCTGATAGCAGACACGGGCGCTATGGTAACAGGCATGGATAATTCGATTGACATGATCGCCAAAGCGAGGAGCGAATATCCGCACCTGCCTTTCAGACTGGCTTCAGTAACCGATTTCGATTTCAATGAGCCATTCGATGCCCTGTTCTCCAATGCGGTACTGCACTGGGTAACTGATAAAGAACAAGCTGTTCAAAGCATGTATAATAACCTGAAGCCGGGTGGCAGACTGGTGTTGGAAATGGGCGGCAAAGGAAATGTAGAAAAGATCGTACATGCATTGAAGAACGCCCTGATCAATCATGGGTACGTACAAAACGCTGCCCGGGAGATCTGGTACTTCCCTTCATTGAGTGAGTATACCGGGTTACTCGAAAAACAGGGATTCAGGGTTACTTATGCCGCACATTATAATCGTGAAACGGAGTTGAAAGATACACAGCAGGGGATCA
>DASUVL010000757.1:0-5254 GCA_036379015.1 Niastella sp. | reverse complement strand
GTTCAAAATAGTTGATTCGTTCCTGAATATTCATTGCCAAATCCACAAAAAAATCACAAAATTCAAATCTCAATATCCAAATTTAAACACCCGCAAATAGGGTAATTTGGAGCTTGGATTGAGTTTTTATTTTTTGGATCTTGGATTTTTGGACCTTGAGATCTTGCGACGTAGCAATTTGACAATCTACAATCATTATACCCCTACATCGCTGCAACAAAAAATTTAATGCAGTTCAAAATGGCAGTTCATTTCAACATCGTCTATCTGGGCGCCCATTTTCCTGTAAAATGCAATAGCTGCTTTATTCCAGTTAGAAACCTGCCAGCGCACCTTTACGCAATTGGTTCCCGTGGCATGGTCGATAACTGTTTGCAACAAACGGGTTCCTATGGCCAGGCCCCGGGCAGATTCTACCACATACAGATCGTCGAGATACAGCGCTTTGCCTGTCCAGGAGAAATAAGCGAAAAACCAGGCGGCATAACCAACAATCCTGTTCTTTTCATCTACAGCAACAAAACATTGGAACAAATTGTTGTCTGCTTTCATTTGTTCCACCGTATTAGTTACCCTTTCCGGTGTTTTTTGAAAAAGTGCAAATTCATTGATCAGGTTAATGATCGCCGGGTAATCGGCTTCAATTCCTTTACGGATCGTGATATTCATGGGATGGTTTTTTAGGGGGGAGGAGAGGAAGTCGGAGGTCCGAGGTCCGAAGTCGGAGGTCTGATAAAACACGATCTTCCGACCTCAGACTTCTGACTTCAGTCTTCTGATTTCCGACTTCTTATCTTCTTACTTCGGACTTCCGACTTCAGTCTTCTGACTTCATGATTTCGCTTCCAGCTCCATTATCTTTTCAAACACTTCTTCGTATTCTTTGTTCAATTTCTTCAATTCATCACTCACTTTTTTATAATCTGTTTCTGTTTGCACGAATTTGTTCCGGTCAGAATAAGTGTCGTGCGCAGTTAACATGCCTTCCAGCGTAGTTTTTTGTTTGTTCAGCTGTGCGATCCTTTCTTCCAACTGCTGAAAAACCTTTTGTTGTTTCTGCAATTCCTTTTTCTGCTCCTTATTAATGGGAGCAGGAGGTTTGAAGTCTGGGGTCTGAGGTCTGACTTCTGAAACAGCTTGAGATTTTTGAATTCCGGCTTCAGATTTCTTACTTCCGGCTTCAGACTTCTGACCTCCGGTTTCCGACTTCTTCCCGATACCCATCGGGACGGTCCCTGCCTTCTGATTTTTAACTTCCTCTTTCTGACTGGCTTCAGCCCGTTGCTTTTGTCTTTCTTTCCATTCTCCCCATTCTTCAAAACCACCGGCAAATGACTTGATCTTATGGTCATCGATTTCCCAGATGGTATTGGCTACTTTCGATACAAAATACCGGTCGTGGCTAACCAATATCAGACTGCCTTCGTATTTATTCAAGGCCTCAATCAATAATTCTACCGAATGAATATCAAGGTGGTTGGTAGGCTCATCCAGCATCAGGAAATTGGCTTTGCTGATGATGGTTTTTGCCAGGGCTACGCGGGCTTTTTCGCCACCGCTCAATACCTTGATCTTTTTATCAATATCATCGCCGCTGAATAAAAAACAACCCAGCAGGGTGCGCAGTTCCTGATCGGTTTTCTGACCACCTGCCGTTTTCATTTCATCGAGGATGGTATTATTTATATCCAGTGCTTCTAACTGGTGTTGGGCGTAAAAGCTTTCTTCTACATTGTGGCCCCACTTGCGTTCACCAGTAAACGATTCGGCGCCGGCGATGATGCGCAACACCGTTGATTTTCCTTTTCCGTTGGCTCCGATCAGGGCAATTTTATCGCCGCGGTTTATTTCGGCATGCGAGTCATTGACAATTTCAATATCACCGAACTTCTTGCTAATATGCTTTAATTCGCATAATACTTTTCCGGGCATTTTATCTACCTGAAAATTGATGCGAAGGCTTGGACGTTCTATAGCAACATCTTCAATCCGTTCCATCTTGTCTAACCGTTTCATGGCACTTTGGGCGGCTGCTGCCTTGGAGGCTTTCGCTTTGAACCGTTCTATAAAGCGCTCCTGCTGGCGAATATAGTCCTGTTGGTTCTCAAACGCCCGTTGCTGCAGTTCAACCCGCTGTACTTTCTCGGTTTCATAAAATGAGTAATTACCGTTGTAAACATGCAGTTGTCGCTGGTACACCTCCACGATCTTGGTTACCATACGATCGAGGAAATATTTATCGTGGCTTACGATCACCACGGAACCCTGGTAGTGGATCAGGTATTTTTCCAGCCATTCAATAGATGGCAGGTCAAGGTGGTTGGTAGGCTCATCGAGCAACAACAGATCGGGTTGCTGCAAGATCATTTTGGCCAGTAGTACCCGCATACGCCAGCCCCCGCTGTATTCGCGATAGGGCCGTTGCAGATCGGCATTGGAAAAACCCAGACCTTGCAATACTTCTTCCGTTTTGTGATGGATATTATACCCGTCCAGGGTGTCCATCTCATGTAATTTGTCGGAATATTTATGCAATAGGACATCTGCCTCAGCCTCGCTTATGCCGCTGGTTGCGGAATTTTCCAGCTCTTTACCCAGCTCTTCAATTTCCTTTTCCAGTTGCACCACCCGTTCAAATGCACCGAGCGCCACCTGTAAAATAGAATCGTGGGTGTCAAAACTCAGCAGATCCTGGTGCAAATAGCCAATGGATGTACCCCGGCTGCGTTCTACGGTTCCCGCAGATACCTGGTATTGACCCACTAATAGTTTTAATAAAGTAGATTTTCCGGTTCCGTTATAGCCAATTAAGCCAATACGTTCATTGGGTTGAATATGCCAGGTGGCATCCTCAATAATAGCCCGGGCTCCAAATTCAAAAGTTACGTTCGTTAATCCTGCCAGCATATGTTTATTTCAAAATAGTCTGCAAAAATATAACAAATCGCGCCGTTAAGGAAGTTATCCGGAAAACTTGCCAGATATTAAATTATCAGGCGGTAATTATTGGAAAATCACTTGTTTATGAGCCAGTAATGTAAGGCGAATCTTTTATCTTTGGCTTGTAAAACACTCCCTAAAGACCAACGTCCGGAAAACCGGCAAGATTATTTCTGTTCAGATTGCCTGGCTAGGGTCCGGAACGTGTAATAAATTAAACAGGATGAAAAAAACGTTAATCGTAGTTATTGTGCTTGCTGCTATTGTGTTAGTCGCCCGGCCTTTTTTTTGCAATAGTGACAAAAAACCTGCTGAGAACGCCGAGAATGCAGCTGATGCCAAACAACAGCCTATTTCGATCTCCCAAAATACCGATGTTTTTAACCAGTCGTTCACCCAATTACTCAATGCTTACAATAATCTGAAAAACGCCCTGGTAGCCAGTGATACCGGAAAAGCATCTGCAGCCGCTTTGGCGTTGCGTACGGCAGCCGATAGCCTGAAAGTAAATGAAATAAAGGGCGATAGTACAGGTGTAATAAAAGAAACTGCCGCCTCCTTCACCGGCACTATTACCGCGTTGGCGCAGGCCCTGGCTGCAGAAAAGGATATAAAAGGTAAGCGTAAAGAATTTGAAATGATGGCCGAACCCATGTGGAGCCTTACCCGTACCGTACAATATACCGGTCAAAAGTTATACTGGCAATATTGCCCAATGGCATTTGACAATAAAGGCGCCTATTGGATAAGCTATGAGCGGGATATCAAAAATCCTTACTTCGGTAATGAAATGCTCAATTGCGGTAGTGTTGAGGATTCGCTGGATTACTCAAAGTAATCGGGCTGACTGGCTGCGGGCAACCTGGTTACGATAAAGGGAAACGTTGGCCCATGATGAGATTAGTTGCGATAGTATTTGGTGTGTGTAGTGTCTTGTGCGCAAGAGCACAGGACAAATTTACCTTAAGCGGCTATGTCAGAGACTCCCTGTCGGGCGAAACGCTCATTGGCGCTACCGTGTCGGTGAACGGCCATGGTAAAGGCATTGTGAGCAATCAGTTTGGATTCTATTCTATTACTTTACCGCGTGGTACCTATGCAGTAATAATCTCTTTTACCGGGTACCAGGAGCAGCAGTTGGATATATCTTTCGATAAGAACATAGAAAAAAATTTCTACTTATCTATCAAACCTGTTTTACAGGAAGTGATCGTTTCTGCAGCCGTCCGTAAACGGGATGGAAACGTGACCAATGCTCAAATGGGAAAGATAGACCTGACGATCAACCAGGTAAAATCGGTGCCGGTGCTGCTGGGGGAAACGGATCTGTTAAAAACCCTGCAGTTGTTACCGGGGGTCCGCAATGCGGGTGAAGGAAACACCGGATTGTATGTGCGCGGCGGCGGTCCCGACCAGAACCTGATCTTGCTCGATGATGCCATTGTATACAACACGGGCCATCTGTTCGGCTTTTTCTCGATCTTTAATTCAGATGCCATTAAAAATATCTCTCTCGTAAAAGGAGGCATGTCGGCGCAATACGGCGGCCGCCTTTCTTCTGTGCTCGACGTAGCCATGAAAGAGGGCAACCTGAACAAATTTGAAGCAGAGGGTGGCATAGGGGCCATTGCGTCGCGCTTATCGGTGCAGGGGCCCATCAAAAAGAATAGATCCTCATTTATCCTTTCGGGCCGGCGTACATACATTGATCTGATAACCAAACCATTTATTTCTTCTAAAAGCGATTTTTACGGATCAGGGTATTATTTCTATGATTTTAATGCCAAGGTGAACTATACTTTTTCTGATAAAGACCGCCTGTATCTGAGCGGTTATTTTGGAAGAGATGTTTTTACCTATCGTAATGCACGCCGGGCATTCAAGGCGGATATTCCCTGGGGAAATACAACAGCCACTTTACGCTGGAACCATGTATTCAACCGGAAATTATTTGCAAATACCACCGTGGTGTATAATGATTATGCTTTTTCGTTTGGCGCCATGCAGAATGATTTCAATATCAAATTATCATCCGGCATTCACGACTGGAGCGCCAAAACCGATTTTGATTTTTATGCTTCGCCGCAACATAAACTGCGTTTTGGTGCGGCTTATACGTATCACACATTCACGCCTAATATTTTAAGCGGTAACCAGGGCGATACGCGTTTCTATCCCGATAATGAATCGAGAAAATATGCTGGTGAAACAGGCATTTACCTGCAAGACGATTGGGAAATAGGAAAGCGCATTAAAATAAACGCGGGTATGCGCTATAGCCGTTTCCTACAACTGGGGCCCTATACGATCTTTG
>DASUVL010000756.1:0-2030 GCA_036379015.1 Niastella sp. | reverse complement strand
TTTCAAAATATGCTTCCCCGGCAATTGATACAGTACGGGTATTACCGGTAAAGGCTACAGGAAAGCGGATGGAAGACATGGCATTGAGCCAAACTTTTGTACCATCTGCTAATACAAGCGGGGGCGATTGCTCCCCGCGATTCGTGGTCAACGTATTATAAAGAACGGATTGTGCATCTGGTTGTGTTTTGCCGGATTCGTTTCCGTTATACGAAATAGAACCCTGCTCCCGCTGTATAGTGATTTGTCCCTGTACCGCCAATTGACCCGTCTGCACACTGTCGATGATGACCTTACTGCCATCGGCCAGGGTAAGCACTGCTTTTGTGGTTCCGGGGGCTATATCATTTGGTAATGGAGAGTTGATTACAAGAGCCGGCGAAGCGGGTTGCCGGTTTTGATAAAACAGATAAGCGCCCACACCAACAAATAAAAGAATGGCGGCTGCCCATGCCAGGCGGTAACGGCGGAAAAAAGGAAGGGTACGAACTTCCTGTTGTTGCTCATAATTACGGATGGCGTTTTCCAGTTGTAGCCTGAAATCGTTCGGCATCACAGGGTTGATCGCCAGGGTATTGGGTTGTAAATGACATTGGGCATATATCCGTTGAAATTCATCCATGCCGGCCTCGCTATACCATTGAAAGAAAGCAACGGCTTCCTCATCGGTGAGCGTATTGGCCTGGTAACCTTCTAACAGTGTTATGATTTGTGCGTCTTCCATATATTCTGCACGTTACTGACAACTGAGGAAATAAAACGGACACCCCGGGATACATTTTTTTTAATTAATAATAAATTGCCATATTCTGTTGATCAGTTCACACTTACGTCGGCCTGGCAGTGTGCTTGATTGTAGCAGGCGCAGAAATATTTATTGTTTCGGTAGTATTGTGCGGAAAGAGCGTGTCCCTGAAAGGCTCGTAACTCTCCTGCTCAACAAATACCTGACTGGTAAAGGGATTTCCCGGACCAAAGAATAACCTTTCAAGTAACGACTTTTTATTTTTTGCCAGATAGTACAATTCATACAGTCCGTTTTCTGTGTTTTTATAAACACCTTGTAATACATGTCCCCTGATCTGCCGGGGTTCTTTATTGAACCCCGGCTCATTCACTTTTTTGAAAATACAATGCTGCGCTGTTTTCGATCCATACCCATAAACAAGATCCACTTCGTCCGGCTTACTAAAATCAAATCGTGTAACAGCAAGGGGCCGGCCATTCATTGGTTTATCTTTAACCCAGTGTTTGCCATGCTCTCCATCCAGATAGGTGCAATATTTAAAGTACACTACATTTCCATGCTGTTGTGCAAACTCTCCGAATGGCAATAATGCCCCCAAAAGCAATAAGATATAATGGATGCGTGATCTGTTCATAGAATTAATTAACGGGAACACCAATAATTTGACTGCCCTGATCATGATATGACAAAATCGGTCTGGCGTTTCCATCCACACCATCAAAATAACACTGGTAAAGATTCATTATATCATTTATATTAAACCGATGGCCTCTGCCATGGAAGGAAACTTTTTTGGGATGTCTAGGGTTGAATTGCTTTTTGTATCAAAATAAATGTTCTGAAATTCAGTGGCAGTTTTCTTAGAAATGCTCTCGTCGTTTTTCAGTTCCTTTTTACAGGAAAACATACAGACTGAAGCAACAGCCAACAAATAAAGGCCTTTAGGATAACTCATAATGATAAACGTTGATGGTTAAATGATAAAGTTTAAACATCACTGACAATTGAATCATTTAAACAGACACCCCGGAACACCACTTTTTTAATAAAAATATAAAAGCAGCAAAAGCAGCACATCGCCCGTGCTTTGCCGCAATGCTTCTTTCACCGATTCGAATGCGGCATACAGATGTTTTTTTACTGCGGAAACACTGATCCCCATTTCATCGGCTATTTCGGCAAGGCTCATCCCCTCCTGTGTTCGCAACAGAAATATCCGCCGCTTTTGTTCAGACAACTGATTGATGGCCTGGATGGCCGTTTGATAATATTGCTTATATAA
>DASUVL010000755.1:0-4372 GCA_036379015.1 Niastella sp. | reverse complement strand
ATTGCACAATCCCGCATCCGGCCGCTTTCCTATAAGATCCCGCATGCCGTAAAGGGGCGCACGGTCCTGTTCAAATTATATAAACCGGCAAATCTGTCGGTTGAAGTGAACGGCGACATTTTTCACAACCTGCATCTCTTTGCCAATCCGGTGGAGACGTACAAGCCCGATCTGCGTGATACGAATTGTATCTTTTTTGGACCTGGCGTTCATGAAATAAAAGGAAAAGTGTTACAGGTGCCATCCGGCAAAACGGTGTATGTGGCGGGCGGCGCTATAATTAAAGGACAGATCCTGATCAAAAATGCAAACAACGTTCGGGTGTTGGGCAGAGGCATGGTAGATCAATCGGTGAAACTGGGCGTTCGCATTGATAATTCAAAGAACGTTGAAGTGGACGGTATCTTCTGTACCCAATGTTTTACCGGAGGTTCAGATAGTGTTACTATCCGCAATGTAAAGTCGATGAGCTATTATGGCTGGGGCGATGGCATGAATGTGATCAGCAGCAGCCATGTACTGATCGATGGGGTATTTAATCGTAATTCCGACGATTGCACCACGGTGTACGGTACCCGCCTGGGTTTTACCGGCAGTAGTCAACATATTACCATGCAGAACTCTACGTTATGGGCCGATGTGGCGCATCCAATTTTGATAGGGACGCATGGCAATACCCCGAATCCGGATATCCTGGAAGACCTGAATTATGTCAATATTGATATCCTCGAGCACAAGGAAGCGCAGATCGACTACCAGGGTTGCCTGAGCATTGATGCCGGCGATAATAACCTGGTGCGGAATGTTCGGTTTGAAAATATCAGGATCGAAGATTTCCGGCAGGGACAACTGCTTAATATCCGGGTTTTCTTTAACAGTAAATATTGTACATCGCCGGGTAGAGGCGTGGAGAATGTGCTGTTCAAAGACATTACGTATAATGGCAAGCATGCAACGATGTCGATCATTGCCGGCTATAATGAAAGCCGGAAAGTAAAGAATATTGTATTTGAGAACCTGGTCATAAATGGTCAGTTGATCTCCGATGATATGAAAGACAAGCCGGAGTGGTATAAAACTGCCGACATGGCCAACATTGCAGTAGGCGATCATGTGGAAGGTGTGGTGTTTCGGAAGGGGGAGAAATAGTTGACGAGTTAACAGGTTGACAAGTTAACGAGTGCAAGACCTGTAAGGTCCGCCATTTGAGCTTGCATAGACAGGTTGCACAAGCGGTCCTGACAGGTCCTGCTCATAAAACCCGACCTGTTCCCGACAAGTCGGGACAATTAAACCCTCTGTTTATGCAAGACCCGATGATGCACCTTACAGGTCAGCGCTTCATATTTATAATATAGCCTTAAAATTCAGAATAGTTTTGAGAAGGATAAAAGTATTTCCGGTAATAGGCCTGTTAGTCCTCGCCTTTGCAACAGGAGCAGCGCAGACCAGGAAAGCGTATAAAGTGACGTCGCCCGACAAATCAACGTCATTCGAAATACAAACAGCCAACGGGCAATTGATGTATCGAATGGTATTTGCAGGCGAGGCGGTCACCAACTGGTCGCCATTGGGCTTGCAGATCAATGGAGGTGTAAGCGCAGCGCCTGTATCAATAAAAGGTAAACAGGACCGCGGTAACAAAGAAAAGTTTGCCTGGCCACTAGGCGAAACCGACACCATCACCAATAACTACAATGAGATCCGGTTGTCGCGTATTACGGGAAGGGTCCCCTTTCAAATAACAGCCAGAGTATATGACGGCAGTGTTGCTTTCCGGTATGAGTTACCTGCATCGGCCGGGGTTACCACTATTCAGAAAGAATTGACCGGGTTTAACTTTACTACGCCGTATACATTGTACCAATATCATCATGAAAGTGTTTTTACACCGGTTACTATTGATACGTTTAATACGTCCTGCGATTTTCCCGCAACTTTGACCAATAACCGGTTGTACCTATCAGTGGGCGAAGCCTGCAATACCGGGTATACCAAGGCGGAATTAAAAAGGGGAGCGGTTCCGCATAGTTTGGCCGTTGCTTTTGTAAGAGATTCTGCCGTACAGCTGTTGGGCGATTTTGTTTCGCCCTGGCGAACGATTAGTGTGTCAAAAACGGCGATCGGACTGCATGATTGTAGCCAGTTGTATCTACAACTTAATCCTCCTGCTGATAGTGGTGTTCCCGCATGGATAAAACCCGGTAAATTGATCCGTTCACAGCTCAATACACAAAGTGGATTGGATTGTATTGATTTTGCAGCGAGCCATCATTTTCAATACATCATGTTCGATGCCGGGTGGTATGGCGCAGAGTTTCGTTCCTCCTCCGATCCCACGCAGGTAATTCCCCAGATCGACATGCCGAAGGTGATCCAGTACGGAAAGGAAAAAGGGATTGGCGTTGTTCTATACGTTAATTATGTTGGCTTGAAAGCAAAACTGGATACCATATTGCCGCTGTATAAACAATGGGGTGTAGCGGGATTGAAATTTGGTTTTGTTGACGGCTTCACCCAGCAGGGGTTGACCTGGTTGCATGCAGCCATAAAGAAGGTAAATGACTTTGGGTTTATCCTGAATATTCACGATAACTACAAACCAACCGGGTTAAGCCGAACGTATCCGGCGTTGCTGACACAAGAGGGAATAAGAGGAGATGAAAACAGTCCGGATGCATTTCACACCACCACGTTGCCCTTTACCCGTTTTCTGGCCGGACCGGCTGATTTTACTTTCTGTTATCCCAATGCAAAAAACAAATTCACTAAAAACCTGAAGGTGAGTATGGGGCAGCAGTTGGCGTTGACCGTTGTTTATTGCAGTCCGCTGCAAGCCATATTCTGGTATGGACAACCCAATGATTATACCAATGAAAAAGAGATTGATTTTTTCAAACACGTACCAACGGTTTGGAACGAGAGCCGGTATCTCGCGGGCGATATTGGTAAAAACATCAGTGTGGCCCGCAGAAGCGGCGACACCTGGTATGTAGGCAATGCCGCCGGATTTGCACCATGGAAAACAAATATCAAATTACACTTCCTGGCTACAGGGAAAACGTATAAAGCAACCATCTATGAAGATGATGGGAAAGAAAGCATCCGTACACGGGTTGTTACCGTTAAAAAAGGTGATGTATTGCCTGTGTCCCTTGCAGAAAAGACGGGTAATGCCATTATTATTGAACCGGTAACAACACAACAAAAAAGTTTTATTCATCCCGGTATCCTGCATACGCAAGCATCCCTTGATCATATTTATGCCGTGGCACAGCAAAAGATTTTGCCCGGGTATGGTTCTTATTTGTTGTTGCGCGATCATCCACTGTCAGCTTCACAATATAAAATGAACGGTCCGTATAAAGTGATTGCCAGGGATGGAGAGTACCGCTGGACAAAAAGCAAGATGGAAGCTGATTTTAGCGCCAGTTATCTCAATGCATTAATGTGGGTAGCCACCAAAGACGCTGCCCATGCACGCACATCATGGGAAATACTGGAATCATATGCCGACAGTCTTACCAGCATTCCTGCTACTAATGATGCACCGCTGCTGGCCGGATTGGAGGGTGTCAAGATCATCAATGCGCTGGAAATACTTCGGTATACCTGGCCGGGTTTTCCCATGGAGAAAGCAGAAAAGGTCAATACCATGATCAGACGTATCTTTCTTCCGGTAGCCGAAACATTTTATCGGGCGCCTGCTTATACCAATGGTAATTGGGGCCCTATTGTGACAAAGATGTATATGTCAGCCGCTATCTGGTTTAATAACGATACCATGTATCGTAAGGCAACCAATTTTTATTGCAACGGACATGATAATGGAACCATCCGGAATTATATAAACGCAGCAACCGGGCAAATTCAGGAGAGCGGCCGGGACCAGGGGCATTGCCAGTTGGGCATCGGGGCATTAGCTACGGTTTGTGAGATTGCCTGGAACCAGGGCGATGATCTGTATGGCGCGTTTGGTAACCGCTTGTTGAAAGGTTTTGAATATGTAGCGAAATACAACCTCGGAAATGAGGTGCCCTTTCTAACGTGGAAGGACGTTACCGGCAAATATTCAAACTGGACAACCATTTCAGCTATTGGACGAGGCCGGTTCATCCCTGTTTATGAAATGGTGTATAATCATTTTGTGCGCATCAAAAAACTCTCCATGCCTTATACCGAACAGGTCATTCAAAAGATCCGTCCGGAAGGATACGACCGCGACCAACCGGCCTTTGGAACTTTGTTGTTTTGGGGGGTGGGGGAGAAACTGGCAAGGTAAAGGGATTGACAATTGAAGAGTTGGCAGCCAGAGCAAGGCAGGCAAGTAAAAAGAAGCACCCGCACAAAAAATACCGGAAGTAAACTGTTT
>DASUVL010000754.1:0-2236 GCA_036379015.1 Niastella sp. | reverse complement strand
TTGATTAAGTGAGGGAATAGTGTGGGAGGGAGAATGTAGAAATGCATTATGGGCATAAACAGACCCCTTCCATCAATGAAAGGGAGCCTGTTATAATGCACCATAAGCAAATGCTGAATTAACTATTACCCGCCTTTACCTCACTTTTCATAATAGCCAACTTCTCCTTCAACGCCTTCATATTCTGACTCACCTTACGCTGACTCACCTTGGCATATATCTGCGTAGTCCGTATGCTTTTATGCCCTAACATTTGGCTCACCGTTTCAATAGGAACATCATGTTCCAGGGTGATGGTGGTGGCGAATGTGTGGCGCGCCATGTGGGTGGTTAAATGCTTTTTAATGCCGCAAAGAATCGCTATTTCTTTCAGATAGCCATTGTAGCACTGGTTGCTGTTTACTGGCAGTAAACGGTTCTTACTGCGACACCAGGGATGATTTTTGTATTTGTCGAGTATATCTAATGCAATGGGTAGGAGGGGAACCCGCTCCGGTGTACTGGTTTTGGCCCGGTTCTTTACCATCCATTTTTCACCATCGATACCGGTTATGATGTCGTCGGTTGTTAGGCTGTATACATCCTGGTAAGCAAAGCCGGTATAACAGGAGAAAATAAATACATCTCTTACCTCGGCTAATCGTTCTGTAACGAGATCTTTGGTGTATAACGTTACCACTTCTTCCATCGTTAGCCTTTCCCGGGACGGCTCTTTGTAGGTGCATTTAAAACTGGCCAAAGGGTGGGCGGTGAGCCATCCCTGATCGACGGCAAATTTTAATATCCGCTTCAGAATGCGGATATACTTCATAGCGGTATTACTGCATCCCTTTTCATGCGTCATTAAGAAATGCTCAAAGTCTCCGGCGAAGGATGGCTTTATTTCCCGCAGCTGCATTTCTGTACGCTTAAATTGGTGTTTTAAAAACAACTTTACTTTTTCGCGGGTGGTGTGAATACACTTTAGTGAGTGTTTTGATTTCTGGCCGCTGGTTACTTTTTCTGCAAAACGGTCATAATAGAAGTCCATTATTTCCCCAACCGTCTTTTGCTTTTCATCCACACCCAAATAGTGGTTTTTTAATATTTCTGCGGTAATGGGTTTGCCCAACGCTTCCAGTTGCAGATACTTTTTGTGCAGGCCGGCTTTAATGAGAGTGAGCCGCTGGTTAATGGCTTTAACTTCATCCGTTTTCCCTTTTACAAATTGCCCTTCGGCATCCCACAAATTGGGGTTAACATACAGGTTGGTCGACAGCTCCACCCTTTTCTTGTTAATGGTCAGTCGTAAATAAATGGCAGATTTCCCGTTTTTGGCTTTGGTCTTTTTTAGCCAATAAAGAATGAACAGGTTTTGAATTCCCTTTTTCATACAACACATGTTTTTGGTAACCGAATATTGTTTCCATCGCACAAGTCCTTCACATCACTGCCTAAATCCGGTGAAACCCAATTACAGCAAGCACTTCAGGAGTCCGAGGTGACCAAATTTAGAAATTATGGTTGGTCACCTCGGAGGTCACCTTGAAGCGGTTGTATGAGCAGGTAATCTTTTGTCAAAGGATGTCAACCAAAAACAAAAAACCCGTACAAAATCAAGATTTTATACGGGTTTGTGCTTTTCGTTACTTTGAACTGAACATTAGAGAGTGGTCTCGCCCAGAATCGAACTGGGATGTCAAGTTCCGGAGACTTGCATACTATCCATTGTACTACGAGACCTTTTTTCAGCCCTGGCCCCTGCCCAAAGAACAGGGAACCTAAGTTCGGGCGGCAAATTTACATTAAAATTGCCAAATCTCCGAACAGTTGATAATTAATGCTATAATAACGAAAAAAAGCCGCCGAGGGAGCCTTTTTTATCAAAAAACCTATCCAAAGACTAGCGCGGAAGTATAATTGCATGCGTTTTACTCCCTACCGTCAGCGTGGCCTGGTTATCACAGGTGCCATCGCCATTATTTATATGGATCCCGAAACGCCTGTACGCCCGAAATGAGGTTTTGCAGCGCATCCATTACCTGAGATCAAATTCCAACCGGCTGCCTGCTCAACTACCTTTTAAAATTACTGGGCTTATGTTGTTCCTTTTCTGTACTAATGTTATGCAATGTTTCGTATTGCAATCCGTCTGGCGTTGCGTGCAATTGCATTACACAACCATAATGGATTTTGAAAGCGCCAAATGAATCTACCAATGGGGTTTGCGTAATATGCGCCAGAATACTTCTTATAA
>DASUVL010000753.1:0-3221 GCA_036379015.1 Niastella sp. | reverse complement strand
GAGGCATTCTTCAAACTATTCTGACTATCTGAAATATTGAACCGGTCGTAATCCTTTTGGGTTTCCAAAACAACCAGGCTCGATACCGGGCTTACTACATATGCCTTTTGGGCTTCGGCAACCAACGCCTCATCTATTTCTTCGCTGCCTGAAAAGGACGGCCCCATTTTTTGCATAATATGGTTGTAAGCGAACAGGCGGAGTAAATGGTCAGGGGCAGTAGATGACGTAGCACAGCTATCCTCAACAATAGCTATTTCGGCATTATCGATAACAACCTGTTTATCATGTTCAATGTCTTTTGCAAATTCCTGTTTATCAATCAACCCCTTTAATTCATTTACCGTACCATGCTCATATTGAAATACCCTGTATTCTTTTAAAGTCTTGAGATAGGGCGACAGCGTATTGCCAATATTGAACAACTTCCACTTTTTTGATCCCTGCACCGACTTCTTTACCTGTATCAGAAAATCGCTCCCCTCCAGGTCATTCATATTTGGTGAGGCCATATTGCTTTTACTCACCAGCAAAGATGTATTGGCATCTGTTATTAAAAAGACGGGGAATAAACTAAACTGAAATGAATGTAACCGGTGATAAATCGATGCTTTGTTTTCATCTGTCACTTGCACAAGTTCATTATCATACACAAATACCTGTTTGCCTTTCACCGCATTGTATACGGTATTGAATTCATCCTTTGTCCATGACCCGTTTACATCAAGGTAAACCGTTTTAATTGTTGCCGGTGTTCGCTGCTTTTGATATGGACGAATGGTATATTGTTTACCATCAAAGCAAAAAGCTTCGTTGCTAAGTGCTTGATCGGGCAGTTCAATATCCCAGGAAGGGTCATATTTGCCGGAACGGCTAAAAGTCTGGTGACCTTTTGGTGTAAAAACAGCAGGGGCTATAAAATTTTGCAGTGGTTGCTGAAACTGCAGAGAAGCATCTTCTGTTGCCTGGGCAACCGTGGGGCCGTCGAAATAAATATTCTCATATTTCATTTTGCCGTTATCGCGGGTCAATGGCGCCGTTATACCAACTTTAAATTTCCTGCTCTCCCCTGCAACTACCGGGAATACCCGAACCGATACCGTATTACCTTCCAGCCAATGTAACACCGAGGGATCACGTCGTTCGCCACCTACAATTTGTTTGTACGCTGAATCGGCCTTTTGTTTAGTAGTTAAAATGCCCGGCGCTTCTTTACCTTCTATCCATAGCGATAAGGATGTTACTACAGCCCCTTCAGGTAAATGAAAAGTATATATAGCTTCTTCCTGGTCTCCACCCCATCGATCTTTCAAGGCTGCATTTGAAACGGTGATCACTTTTTCGGTATATGAAATGCCAAATTGCGGCCATATACGAACAGCAGAATTAATATGCTCGGTATACAAATGCTCATCGGACCACAGGCGTTCCTGCGCCTGGTGGCGCGAATCATACATTGACTCAAGCAGTTTTATCCGGGTCTCTTCATCTATATTGACTTTGCCTGTAAAAAAGCTGGCAATCATTATCAGCGGATCATGCTTTTTTTCTTCACCAAAACTTCTCGACGGCATTGACCATAAGAAATTATCCATATTGCCGGATGTACTATATACCAGATCGGACTTTAATATTTGTTCGGTAATCCCGTTATGTGGTGCTTTTTGTGCCACCGATACCCATGCCGGCCATCCGCTCCCTGCATCAACAGTTGCCAGCCGGTAAGTCTTATTCATTTCGCTGGTTATAAGCCCCCACTGTATTACAAATGCAATAATCAAACTAACAGAAACGCCTGCACCACCTATAAAGCTGTATAAAAAAATACGTCTGCCTGCAACTACTTTCCTCAACAACACTATCGTATAAATTAAAAATAAAAGCCCCACAAACGAATGCATGGAAATACCCAGCACAAACGACGCCATAACACTTAACCCATACATTGGCACCAGATAACAGGTCATATAGAAAAATGTAACCAATGCAACACCAAGCAGAAAACTCATAATCAGCTGCAGCCAGCGGGGACAAGACGGAAAGAATGCAAAGGAGATATAATTGATGCAAAGTATTACCTGTAATATTACAAACCAGGGTACTGCTTTTTCAAATACGACTATCTCACGGTTTAACGCATAGGCGCTGATCAACAATAAAATGAGAAACAGAAAAAACACAAAGAAGCCTTCTCTACCCTTTTTAAGCCGCTTGCTTGCAATTAAGATAATAAAATACGCAACTGTAATAGCGTAATTACATATAAACAAACCGAAATTATCTGCTGTATGCGGTAATAAAACCGGTAAAGAATAAACAACCAGCGAAAGCAATATTAACAGCAACCCTGTTATAAATAATGTATCGCTTTTTTTAGCATTATATAAATTCATATAATTAGTTTGGGGGTTACAATCATTTTAATTTTCATGGCTATACTTTTAATCATTTTTAAAATCACTGCCCGACTTTAATAATGATTTGTGATACGAGATCATACTAATAATACCAGATAATACAGCGATGGTCATCAACATGCTCATATTCTTATATCCACCGAGCCACGCCCAGAATATGAGAAACATAATCACAGTAAGTACAATACCGCTTCCAAAAACAATCATGAATAACAACATGCCATTCGTATTAGTGGCTATACACCGGTTGATAATGATGAGTAGTATCACCATAATGGGAAAGGAAAACACGGCGCCGTAAAAAGAACCTACCTGCAGGTAAAACGGTATCTCATGGTAATTCATAAAAAACACTGTGAGATAAAAAGTGCCCAGTAAAGTGTTCGTTGCAACCGCAAGCAGCCATATTCTGGTGGCTAACCATAGTTGTTTTAAAAAAGTATTCTTCATAACAGGAAAGTGCTTTGTATTTCAAAGTGTAGGTGCAAAAAAAAATTATTTCATCCCTTTGATCATATTTTCCAATGCTTCAATATGATCTTTAAATGCTTTTTCCCCCGCCCTGGTAATGGAATAGGTTGTATTTGTTTTACGCCCAATAAATCCTTTATGTACTTTAATGAATCCATTTTCTTCCAGGTTTACCATGTGCGATGCCAGGTTGCCGTCAGTTACATCGAGCATTTGTTTAAGGTCATTAAAACTCACCTCCTCATTTACAACGAGAATGCTCATGACCCCCATTCGAATGCGGCTATCAAAAACTTTATTAAGATTTTCAATCGGGTTCTTCATGTCTTATAA
>DASUVL010000752.1:0-4013 GCA_036379015.1 Niastella sp. | reverse complement strand
GAAATACTGTTTAATTATAGGGTTGAGCGAATAAAATTAAGAAAAGTAGGCTGTTTGCCATAAAATTTATGGAAGAACGGCAGCTCTATTGGAATTAAGCAGAAACTTGTTCAACTTTAGTGGCTATAAAGCACGGGCTACTACAAACCGATTCCTGGTAACATAATTTTTCAATCCTGATCTAAATCATTGGTTATGCCTTTTACAACGAAAGTATTTTTCGCTGCCATACTCGTATTGTCCTGTCTGAACGGGAAAGCCCAGATCCTTAAGCCGGTGCATTGGAGCTACGCAGCAAAAAAGATCAGCGCTACCGAAGCAATGATATTTATTAAAGGCACCATTGACCCGGGCTGGCATTTGTATTCTCAAACCGTTGGCGAAGGCGGTCCGGTTAAAACAACTTTTACATTTCCTCCTTCAACAGCGTACACGTTGAATGGCGCCACACAGGAGCCAAAACCAATTGTGCGCATGGAACCCGCATTCAATATGAATGTAGCCTTCTTTGAAAGATCGGTGATCTTTCAACAAAAGGTAAAAGTGAAAAAGTTACCGGTTACTGTAAAAGGCTCGGTAGAATATATGACCTGCAATGATGAAAAATGCCTGCCGCCCGATGCGCAATCCTTCAGTATTACTATTAAATAATTGTTCAACTGATCTCTTATGTTCATTCGTACTGGTTGGTTTGGCGGCCTGATCGTATTAATATTTCTGTTCATTGGCGTACAGACCGGTTATGCCCAGGATACGGTTTCTACTGAAGATGTAGAATTTACACCAATGACTGATAGTGCGGCCGCAACTGCTGTTGATACAGTGGTGCGCCAGGCCAAAGATGCTGCATTGCCTGTTCACTCTGTTGTGAATGCTGCCGGTGAGGCCTTGCCAGAAAGTTTATGGGCCATCTTTATTGCAGGCTTGTTAGGCGGTTTTGCTGCCGTATTGATGCCCTGTATTTTCCCGATGCTTCCCATGACAGTGAGTTTTTTTACAAAAGGTTCAACAGGAAGGGGTGCTATTGGCAAAGCGGTCACCTATGGGCTCAGTATTATTGTTTTGTACGTTTTGCTGGGATTGTTGATCACCGTGTTGTTTGGGGCCGATGCGCTCAATGATCTTTCTACGAACGGTATTTTCAACTTTTTCTTTTTCCTGCTCCTTGTGGTTTTTGCCGCTTCTTTTCTGGGTGCATTTGAAATTGTATTGCCTTCCGGTTGGGTAAATAAAGTGGGCAGCAAGTCGGGTAGTAAAGGATTGGGCGGAATATTCTTTATGGCGGCCACGTTGGCGCTTGTTTCGTTCAGTTGTACAGGACCCATCATTGGCACCCTGCTGGCGCAGGCAGCTACTACAGGCGCCCTGCTGGGCCCCGCGGTAGGCATGTTTGGTTTTTCACTGGCGCTGGCGCTTCCGTTCACCCTGTTTGCCATGTTCCCATCCTGGTTGAATTCATTGCCAAGATCGGGCGGTTGGCTCAACAGTGTGAAAGTAACGTTGGGCTTTATTGAACTGGCGCTGGCATTAAAGTTCCTGAGCAATGTAGACCTGGCCTATCACTGGAAATTGTTCGACCGGGAAATTTTCCTGGCCTTGTGGATCGTGATCTTTGGATTGTTGGGTTTTTATTTGTTAGGGAAGCTTCGTTTCAGTCATGATAGTGCGTTAACGCATTTACCCGTACCCCGTTTTTTTCTGGCGATCATTTGTCTTTCGTTTACCATATATCTCGTTCCCGGCTTATGGGGTGCGCCGCTGAAAAGTGTAAGCGCTTTTCTGCCGCCCATGTCGAGCCAGGACTTTGACCTGTCATCCGGCGTTAGCCATGAAAAATTGCCGGATAGCAAAACGCCTCGTAAGTATGCCGACTTATTTGAGGCGCCAAAAGGATTTCAACCGTTTTTTGATTATGATGAAGGTATAGCCTACGCTCATCATGCAGGTAAGCCGGTATTGATCGATTTTACCGGCCATGCCTGCGTGAACTGCCGCAAGATGGAAGCGAACGTGTGGCCCGATGCGGAGGTAGCCAAACTGATCAATGACGAATATGTGTTGATACAATTATATGTCGATGATAAAACCGATTTGCCCGATGCGGAACAAAACACGAATGCAGAAGGCCGTCGCATAAAAACCATCGGCAATAAATGGAGTAACCTGCAAACAAGCGCTTTCAAGGCTAACTCGCAACCATTTTATGTGTTGCTTGATCCGGAAACAAAACAACTGCTGACACCGCCGCAGGGTGCCGATTATGATGTGGAACGGTATAAGCATTATTTGAAAAGCGGACTGGTTTCTTATGGCAGGTTAAATAGCAAAAACAAATAATTGATCATCAGATGATAACGCAACCTATATATTTAGATAATGCCGCCACTACGCCATTAGATAATGAAGTGCTTACAGCCATGCTGCCTTTCATGAAGGAAACGTTCGGCAATCCATCTTCTACTTATTCTGTTGGCAGAATGTCGCGTTTGGGAGTAGAATCTGCCCGGAAAAAAGTAGCGCAGTTGTTGGGTGTAACACCAGCGACTATCTTTTTCACAAGCGGCGGCACCGAAAGCAACAATACGGCCATTGCATCAGCCATTCGCGATCTGGGATGCACGCATATCATTACATCGCCTATTGAGCACCATGCCGTATTACACACCGTTGAATATTACAGCCGGAAAAATAGTATACCCCTTTCCCTGGTGGAGTTAACAGCTTCCGGCGAAGTGAGTTACGAAAACCTGGAAAAACAATTAAAAGAGTCAGCCTCCGCAGGAAATAAGCCGCTGGTATCGCTTATGCATGCAAACAATGAGATCGGGACCCTTTTGGACCTTGACCTTGTTGGTAAGTTGTGTGAACAATATGGCGCTGTTTTTCATTCCGACTGTGTGCAAACAGTTGGTCATTATCCAATGAATTTGTTGGAAGCTGGTGTGCATTTTATTTCAGCTGCCAGCCATAAATTTCATGGGCCTAAAGGTGTTGGCATTTTATATGTGCGCGCCCCCCTGCAGGTGCAGCCACTCATTTACGGCGGTGCACAGGAACGCAACCTCAGGGCAGGTACGGAAAATGTTTACGGTATTGTGGGGTTTGCCCGGGCGTTGGAATTAGCTATGGAATCATATGATAAGGAAAGCGATTACATCAGCCGGTTAAAAGCCTACATGAAGCAACAATTAATAAATAAAATACCTGGTGTTGGCTTTAATAGTCCTGAAAGGTCTTTATACACTGTGTTAAGTGTGTGCTTTCCAAGATCATCCAGGAGTGAGTCGTTGTTGCTGGAGCTCGATATAGCAGGTATTTGCGTATCAGGCGGAAGCGCATGCAGCAGCGGTGATCTTAAAGGATCACATGTTATAAGTGCGCTGCAAAAAAATAATGATTGCACTACCGTCAGGTTTTCTTTTAGTAAGTATAATAGCATGTCAGAAGTGGATAAGGCGATTGAAGTACTGCAGCAATTGCTATAAAACAGATCAGTTCATTAGATATAAGTCAAATTTTTTTTCTCATGTGACAGTCTTGATTGTCAAGGGGGGCAGTTTTTACTATCCCCCTTTTCTGCATTCGATGGATGGGCAGATGGGCCATCAGGCCTCCGATTGATAAGGAAGGATCAGTTCTACCCGCACACCGGGCTTTCCCTCCATCGCTTTTTTATCGACAATAGTCAATTGGGCTACCGTTTTTGTTTGCCTGCTTAATATGGCTAAACGTTCCTGATTAATGATAGTGGATAAGGGCCGCTTATGATGATCATGTATTTCCGCTCCCTGGAACCCCCTTCCATTATCTTCTATTATACAATGAAGGGTTCTTTGCGTCTTTTTGATACAAATATTAATCCGTCCTTTCTCTTCCTGGTCATTAAACCCGTGCAAAATGGCATTTTCCGCAAAAGGCTGTAACAGCATGGGCGGAATCAGGATAGTTGCCTGGTCGCTCACTCCTTCTACTTCAATTGCATAATCAAAATGGTAATCGAATATGGTTTGCTG
>DASUVL010000751.1:0-2317 GCA_036379015.1 Niastella sp. | reverse complement strand
AGCGCCGTAACTGTATTTCGGAAATGTAGAGCCGATAACAGTGCGGTCATAGGTGGCATCTACTTTACCATCAGGTGTACCATTAGGGCCGCTGATATCTTTATAGCGTACAAAACCGGGTTGCGCCGAATAGGGTTGCGTGGGGTATTTGGCGATATCATCCTGGCTTATAAATAATCCATCTGCTTCATATCCATAAATGGCATTTAAACGCTGTCCTACAAACAGGTTTTTGCCAATGTCCTGATTCAGGTTGTTACCCAGTTTGGATACCTTGTTCTGAACATAAGAGAAATTGGGAATTATACCGAGTTTTAATTTACCAATAGAAGTCTGGTAGTTCAACAAAACTTCAAAGCCTGTATTTTTTACTTCGCCGGCATTTACTTCTGAAGTGCCTAACCCTAATACCTGCGCTACGGAAATATTGTAAAGGATGCCTGAAGTGACTTTGTTAAAATAATCGAACACAAGTCCAAGCTTGCCGTTAAGGATGTCCATGTCTACACCTACATCGGTAATGCGGGTGGTTTCCCAGGTGATATCAGGGTTTGCGAGTGTGGTGAGGCGTGCGCCGGAAACAAGCGATCCGCCAAATGTATAGTTCTGTCCCAGGCTAAGGATGTTTTGATAAGGATAATTGCCAATATTCTGATTGCCCAGTTCACCCCATGATGCCCGCAATTTCAGGTTGGTGATCCACGTAAGATTGTCTTTGATGAAAGATTCTTCTGAAACACGCCAGCCAGCCGAGAAGGAGGGGAATAAGCCCCATCTGCCATCTCCTGGAAAACGGGATGTACCGTCGTATCGGGCGTTAGCTTCAAAAAGATACTTGTCGTTGAATGAATAGTTCAACCGGCCGAAATAGGAACGTAACGCCCATTCTGATGCTGACCCATACGCCTGCATGTTGGCCGATGACCCGGCATTAAGCTCAAACAGGGAGTTGTTGGGGAACTTATCGCGGAATGATCTTGTCCAGTCCTCGCGGTATTGTTCCTGTGAATAACCGGCCAATACCGTAAAGCGATGTTGTTGAATGGTTTTGGTATACTGTGCTAATGATTGCAATGTAAGTAGCGCATTGTCGCCTGTATAAACAGTCAGGTTGCTGGGCCCTACAGTTTTGAACTGATCAAATACAAAAGAAGCGGCATAGCTGTTGTCATTGTAATTGGTATAGTTATAACCTGCTTTTCCGCTTAGCGTTAAGCCGGGAATTATTTCCCAGGCCAGTTCGGCCCCGCCCAGGAAATACTTGCTTTTTCTTTTTACAAATGATTTACTGTCGAGCCATGCTTCGGGTGAAAAATTATCCTGGTAGCCATAAGTTCCGTCCGATTTTTTGCCGGCAAAAATAGGCCCTTCGCGAACGGCGAAACCGATCATGCTCGTCATTTCACCATCGTATTGACGTGGTTCATCAGTAACTGCCGAGTTTCCACTTAAGTTAACTTTCAGGGTAAGGTTATTTTTTATTTTGCTATCGAAGTTTAACAGGAAGTTGTATTTGTCGTAATCGTTTTTTGCAACGATGCCATCCTGGTGCAAATACCCAACGGAGAACAGGTAAGCATTCTTTCCATCGCCCCCCGTAAAGCTCAGGCTGTGGTTGTTTTGAAAACCTGATCCGGAATTCAATAAATTTTTAAGGTGCGGAACGTTGGGGAATTTATCGGGGTCTGATCCTGTTCTGAACTTTTCTATGTCCTCATCGCTATACGTTTTTCCCTGTCCCATGTTGGCATTGGCTTCATTTCTCATTTCTGCATAGCCAGCCGATTCAAGAAATGCAGGGAGTTCTGTTGCTTTTTGCCAGCCGAGATAGTTGTTATAGTTTATCTGCAGTTTTCCTTTCTGCCCGCGTTTTGTTTCGATCAGAATAACGCCGTTAGCGGCACGGGTACCATAGATAGATGCGGAAGCCGCATCTTTTAAGATGGATATACTTTTAATGTTGTTGGGGTCAACGTCATTTATGGATGAAGCCAGTCCATCAATCAGGATCAATGGGCTATTGCCGGCGCTTGAAAAAGTTCCCAGTCCGCGGATGTTGATGCCAGCGCCGTCATTACCAGGCCGGCCTGATCCTTGAGAAACGGTTACTCCGCTTGCCAAACCAGCCAGCGCCTGGGATGTTTGGGTGAGGGGTCTGCTTTCGATATCGGCAGATGAAATGCTGGAAACAGATCCGGTCAGGTTGACCTTTTTTTGTGTGCCATAACCTACAACCACTACATCCGACAATATGGTATTTACCTGTTTTAAACTGACCCGCACGTCGGTTAAACCTGCAATGGATATTTCCTGATCT
>DASUVL010000750.1:0-6211 GCA_036379015.1 Niastella sp. | reverse complement strand
AAAAAAGTCCTGCACAAGATCTTCGCTGGCATGCCAGTCTTCAGTTATCTTATACGCCTGCAGGCATAACCACTGGTAGTATTGATGGAAAAGCGATTCGTAATCTTTCCTTTCCAGGGAAGATAGATCAATTGGACCATCATTGAAGGAAGCACCAGCCATGCAATAGTTTTCAATTAATATTTTAGTAAAACTTTCATTGGCAGAACAAACCGGTTAAAACCGGAAATTAATGGTAAAATAATATTTAATGCGTTATTTTTTAAAAATCCTGCAGAAAGGGGGATTACATAGCCGATCGAAATTTCACCGAAACGTCGATGTTACACTATACCCCACCATGGTTACAATTACTGAAAAGAAAATTTATTTCCCAACCGCTACCCTATCCATTGCTGACTTTTGTATAAATTTATGCCTGGGGTCGATCAATATCGACACAGGCGCATCAGCTAATTGAAGGGTACCTGCTATTTGTCCATTAACAACAGGCAGCTTCCAAATTGTTTCTTTTCCATGCTTATAATAAACCGATACGTCTACCGTATCATTGAGAGAGGTCTTTGTCTGGTTGCCTTTACCATCTTCATAATATTTGTTCGCATGCGCAGTAATAGTAAATGCATATTTTGTCCCTGTTTTTTTTACAGTGGCGCCTGTCACTTTAAATTCGTAGAAAGTGATCCTTTTAAACAGGTCGTCAATGTTGTGGTGTAACGCAGTATCGGTTACAGCATACAATTCCCTGAGGAGATCCGTTGATATAGCCCCGGGGTGCGGCCAGGCATTTTTCTGTAACAACTGCTTCAAAGCCTCATTCACTTTTTCTTCACCGATCATTTCCGCAAGCTGGTACATGACCACCAGGCTTTTTGAATAGCTGAGATGTACATTATTCGATAACATGGTGAACAACGGCTGTTCATCCGTATAACCTCTTCCGTCAAGGTATATACCAAGGTGCAGCTTTACATTATCAAGCACTTTTTTGCCACCGTGCATTTTTTTAACCAGCATCAGTTCCGTGTATTGAGCCAGCGCTTCAGTAAGCAGTACATCGCCTTCTCTATAAGCAGGAGCCAACTGGCTATTACCCCACCACATATGGGCCAATTCATGACCGGCCAGCTCATTGATCAGGTCCTGTTGTTTGTCTGCCTTTATATTGGCATGAAATGCCATGTCTTCCGTCATAAAAACAGTAGCCGGATAAGCCGTGGCATTAAAGCCTTTGGTGAAACCAGACACTTCGGCAAAACGAATGGTTTTAAAAGGGTAAGCGCCAAAATTAGTCTCGCAATAATCCAATGTCAATTGAATATTTTTTGCCAGTTGGGCTACATTTTCAACATGCAACGGATGATAATACACTTCAATGTTCTTACCTCTATAGGTATCTGTATGAATGGCATAAGCTGCAGATGAAACGGCAAAACGGAACGGAACAGGAGCAGGCGTTTTGTATTGAAAATAATTCCGGTTACCCGTATGCCATTTTTTTATCAGTTCCCCTACCCCGATGGCTGTTTGTTTATTATTGGTAGAAATTGTCATTTCAAGATTAATAAAATCATCTGTAGAATCTTTTGGGACATTAATTGAAGTAAGAGGAGTTGCTGCGCCCAATTGAAACTTTTTTCTTTCATTGCTTTCTTCTATTTCGTTTTCAGATACATAGCCGAATGATGGGAAATACCTGCTGATGCGCATAAAGGTCCCATTTTCAACAATGGCATTGAACGGCTGGTGTCCATTTACCGCTTTCCAATGATAGGAAAACCGGCAATAGAAACTGGCCGTATCATTCGGCAGCAGGGGTTTGGGTAATGTAATAACACCGGTCTGATGGCCGCATGGTACCATACCTGCCCCATTACTAAAATGGGCTTCATGTATTTTTATATCATCCTCAACATTTATCAGCACATCGCAGATCGGTCGCTTTGTTTTGTTTTGAATAAGATAGGTCGCCCTCACTTCGTAAGCATTTTCTTCAGGAAATAGGTCAATCCCAGTTCTTATATCAACTACAGTAGGCTGCGGCCCGTTTTGAAATTTGCGGTATTTCTTTTCATAAGCAGCCTGGCTTTGTAATGCCGACTCTCTGTCTACCGGGTGGTATTCATTTAGCACGTTTTGGGCAGCCATAAAACCGGAAACAGATAAGATAAGCAAAGGAAGCAATGACCAGAATGGTATCCTATATCTTTTAATTTGAGTTACCAATAGGGCAACTGCCAGTGTAATACAAATGCCGAATAATAGTAACCAGCTATAATAAGCCGTATAGGCGCCAAAGCCATTCATATCGCTGTGCAAACCCTTGTAAGGGATCTGAAATTGCAGCAGCGGGGATGAAAACAGTTTCCTGCCCATTGAAGTAGCCGTTAAGAGTATAACCGCCGAGGACACCATCAATCCCGCCATTTTGTGATTGACCAGTTGCTGAACCAGCAGTATAATGCCTGCGCTAATGATCAGTGGCATGCAATTAAAAAGATATATACCACCATAAGCCGCCCAATCTACATGCGGATACTGATAGATAAATTGAAAGACCAGGCCAAGCGCTATCATCATGGTGCCAAAGAAAAAAACAATACCACTTAGTGTAATCCATTTAGAAAAGAACAAAACGCCCTGGCTCACAGGTGTTGCGTTCTCCATCATATGGAAATTACTATTTCGGCTGCGCCAGGTAATTTCGTTGGCATAATATAAAATCACCATCAGGCAAAGCCCATGAAAACCACCCAAAATGCGGTTAGCCATTAATCCCGAAGTTGCATACCGCTCCGGGAAACGAATACCGCCTTTGATATGACCGTTTATTTCCATGGCCACATAAAAAAGCAAACCTATCGTAGTAAGTACAAAGGGAATACTTTTCGTTATATAGGTTACATGGATCTTTGTAAAAGAAAATAATGAAGCCAACTGCGTATGCCACCCGTGTGTGGGCTGCACAGCTTTGAATACGGCAATGATGTGATCTTTTTTTGATGATATGGTTGCTGGTAGCCGCTTCTTTTTTTGCTCCGTAGTGGAAAAAGTAAAATATTTAAACGCTATCATTATTGAAGTGGCTGACAAAAGCAGCACAGCAATACGGTTAAACAGGAATGTGCCCGCCGGTATAATCAATTCGGTATTACGTTGCTGTACCGACCAGGTGGCTGTTTGCATAAAAAAGGCAGACAAACCAAAGGGATCAAGCAAAGCAGAAAGATGTGCGGCATCGGCCGATTGTGGCATTGATTGCGCCATCATAGGCGATCTGGAATAAATCAGCATCACCATATAAAGAATATACATGAATAGCCCTGTTACATACGTCCCTAACTTATTCCTCGTTAACCAGGCAACCAGGCAAATGACCGTTGAACAGAAAATGCTGTTAATAAAGCCAAATAAAACTAAAGGCAACAGATAGAACGATAACGGGGCATCTGTATACATTCCGTTGCTGCCATGCATGAGTTGTCCAATCACAAAACCCATTACGATCATCGAAAAACAAAAACAACTAATAAGGATAACAGCCAATAACCTGCTTAATAAATAATCTTTTTTACGAATGGGAGTAGCATATAATATAAGATCGAAATGACTGTCTTTTTCCCTGAATAAAATTTGCGCGGAGAAAATAGTCGTTAAAAAAATACACAGCAAGCTAAGGAAGCCCGTCATGTGGGCAATTAAATACGGCGAGTTCTTATAGATATCGGGGCCTGCACCTAATGAAAAATTGGAGCCGACCGCAAAACCCAACAGCATGAGCGATAACAGGAAGACATACAGTCCGGCTTTCTTACAATAATTCCTCAACTCGAAATTCAATAATGCTTTCATAGGTATTATTATTTGTTGCGGTATAAAATGGAGAAATAAGCATCTTCCAAACCGGGTTCAATGGCGTTAAAACCATGGCCAGGATGTTCGGCCGATCGCACATGAATATGCAACCTGCCCATATTGAATTGCGTTGAGATCAATTGATATTTTGCTTCATATTCAGCCACTTCGTTTTTTGCTATTGCTTTTTGCCATAGCTTACCTTCCAACTCTTTAATAAAATCAGCCGGTTTACCAAAAGCCAGCACACACCCTTTATTCATTACGGCCATCTCCGTACACAATGTTTTTACATCTTCCACCAAATGCGTGGAAAGAATGATGATGATGTTCTCACCAATTTCACTTAATAAACTGTTGAAACGATTTCGTTCCTCAGGATCCAGACCTGCAGTAGGTTCATCAACGATTACGATTTGAGGATTTCCCAGCAATGCCTGGGCTATACCGAAGCGTTGGCGCATACCGCCGGAGAATGTATGAACTTCTTTCTTCCGGTGCGCATAGAGATTTACTTTATCTAACAAAGCCAACACCTGTTCTTTGCGTTCGCCTTTTTGTGTTAACCCTTTTAATACCGCAATATGATTCAGTAAATCATTCGCAGAGATCTTCGGATATACGCCAAAATCCTGTGGCAAAAACCCCAACTGCTTTTTAATAAATAGCTTATCCTTTATTACATTGGTGCCATTCAATAAAATGCTTCCGCTATCAGGGTTTTGTAAACCGGCGATGGTTTTCATAAGCGTAGACTTACCGGCGCCATTGGGGCCTAGTAAACCAAACATGCCGTTTGACATTTGCATCGAGATATTATTGATGGCTGTTACCCCATTTGCATAGGTTTTATGGAGATCTGTAATTTGTAATGTGTTCATGTTTTTAGGTTGAGTATGGGCAATAGTTTTCCAGCACCCTACAAGGGTGATTTTTTAAAAATCGGTATGAGGTGATTAATTTATTCTTCCGCTACATATTCAAGCACATCACCGGGTTGGCAATTCAGGGCTTTACAAATAGCTTCGAGGGTATCAAAGCGAATACCTTTAGCCTTGCCTGTTTTTAAGATCGATAAATTGGCAGGCGTTATTCCTAATATTTCTGCCAATTCTTTCGATTGCATTTTACGCTTTGCCAGCATAACATCTACATTCACTACAATTGGCATGGTTATATAATTAAGTCCTGTTGATTTTGAAGATGTACCCCCTGCCGGAAAATAGCAGCCAGGAAGAAAGCAAAAACGCCTAAGATGAAATGCAGGGCAACAAAAATTACGGCAGCATCATCCACCTCGGTGAATATGCTGGTGAGCAATATGGTGGCACCTGGAATAATTAAATTGGCAAGATAAAATCCTTTTAACCGACCAATGCCGTATTGCGTAAACAACCTGGGCTGAAAAAAAACCTTAAACACATTGCTTACCAACAAAAAGAAAAGACCATACAACGATATGGGTAATAAGAAGTAAAAGACAATGTAGGGCATGTTATAATCGCCATTCAAAAAAGGAGTTGTTGTAAAGGGATAAAATACGTGAAAGTATTTTCTATCCTCTTTAAAGCCGAGGCCTAAGCCGGTACTGAGGGCAAAAGCAGCAAGCGATGCCATGAAAAAGTAAGCGATTGACAAGACCCTGGTTATATAGAACAGGATCCTGGAGACAATTTTTACACTATTCATTTATGACTAATTTCTTAAGTAATAGTGCAAAAATAGAAATTAATTATCGTAAAACAATAATTTATTGAGGAAATTGAGCAAGCCTGGTACCTTTTTCGGGGCAGAAATGGGTTGTATGAGGAACTGCCGATTGAACGTAGCTAATGTATGGAATGGGTGTGGTCAGGGGGCTTCTCTTTTCTATACATACGGCATTAACTACCATATATTTTCACCCCGTTTCCGTATAATTTCATATCATTTCCGTACGGGGATCATGCATCCCCGTATAATTTCATACCATTTTCGTACGGGGATCATGCTTCCCCGTATAATTTTATACCGTTTCTGTACGGGAAAAAGGCCATTATAATTGTTAGACAATACATTAGTTAAAAGCCTCCCTCTATGAGCAGGTAATTGTCTCAAACACTGTCCTAAGATTTGATAATTGTCAATATTGGTGGGAATGGGCTATAGGCGTATATGGTATATTGCCATTTAACCAGGTTGATGCTGGAAACAATAACCGTTAGCAATACGGGTATTATGCTTACACCGCGTACCTGCCTTCGTAAGACCATTACATTGCACAGATACACTTTGCCCCTTTGCTTTATTTTCAGTGGATGGCTTCAAATGAATTAAATCAGGCTTACATATTTTACAAGGTTCCAGGTGTAATTCC
>DASUVL010000749.1:0-3804 GCA_036379015.1 Niastella sp. | reverse complement strand
CTTTATGCCTTTTTCCCTCGCTGCCTATTTGATCAGTTCAGTAAGCCAGAAAGGAGCAATCCCAATGGCAACGATACCAATTATAAGTATAGTAGCCGCTACTTTTTCATTCCAGCGCGCATCGGTCAATGTAAGGCCCGGCTGAAGCGACGTACCTTCTACCACGCCCGCACGGTATAATGGTCCCATGATCACTTTTCCCATGGCTCTTAGTATGTATACGGCCGTTACCACAATAGAAGCACAGGCCAGTATGGTAGCCACCCGGTATAAAGTATCTGCGTTTTCCCAGGCGCCCATAAAAATCGTCATCTCGGCCACAAAACCACTTAAACCCGGCAATCCTAAAGAACATAAACCGGCTATTACAAAAACCGTAGCAATAAAAGGCATTACTTTTAATAAGCCGCCCAATTGCGCCACCTGCCGGGTATGCGTTCTGTCGTACAACATGCCAATAGCCGCGAAGAAAAGGGCCGTCATCAATCCATGCGATACCATTTGCAGTACTGCACCCATGATGGCCGTTTTGGTTAACATGCCTATGCCTAATAATACAAACCCGCAATGACTAACTGATGAATAGGCATTGATATATTTAAGATCGGTTTGCATCATGGTGGCGAAAGCGCCATATATAATAGCAATGGTAGCGAGCAGAATAATGATCCATGAATAATATTGGGCGCCATCAGGCATTAACAGCGTGGCTACGCGCAAACATCCATATCCGCCGAGTTTCATTGATATGCCCGCTAAGAACATGGACGCCGCAGTGGGCGCCGATGAATGTCCGTCGGGCACCCAGGTATGAAACGGGAACAGCGCGGTAAAAACCCCAAAGCCAACAAAGGCGAAGGGAAAGAATATTTTTTGTACTTCTATTGGAATGTGCAGCTGTGCTATTTGTAATAGATCAAGGGTATGTGTACCGTTGGCTATTGGGGTATTAAAATAAATACCGGCCAGTCCAACAAAAACCAATGCACTCCCACCCATCAACATCAGGGCCAGTTTCATAGCGCTGTATTCCTTACGACCACTTCCCCAGATACCGATGAGCAGAAACTTGGGGATAACAGCCACTTCCAAAAAGAAGAACAGCGTGAACAGATCGAGCGAAATAAAAAAGCCATATGCGCCCATGCTTAAAAGCACCAGCAGAAAGAAAAATTCTTTATGCAGCTTTTCCATTGACCACGAAACCAGGATGCCTGCAATGGTTACAAAGGCTGTTAACAGGATCATAGCGATGGAAATACCATCGGCGCCAATATGATAATGAATGTTCAGTGGCGTAAACCAAACATAGTCTTCTTCAAACAACATGATTGCCTCATAACCGGCTTCACGTTGTTGCCAGTAAGAAACAAGCGCCATAAAAGCAACAAGCAATTGCACCACGGCACCACTTAATGCCACCACGCGTACCTGCCGTAAGCCGTTACAAAATAACAATAGAATAGCTGTGATGAGTGGTAATATGATGAGCAATGATAATGACATGATCAGTTTATGGTTTGTTGTTTATGGTTTGTGGTTCTTTATTCGAAATGATTGCAATCCGTTCAGCCATCCCAACATTCAAGTATTAGCACATTAGCTAATTATCACATTAGCACATCTGACTCACTTCAACCAATAGATAAATACAGCAGCCAATGCAACGATCCCTCCAAAAAAATATAACATATAGCCCTGTACACTGCCCGACTGTAATGCTTTTATCCTTTCCGAAAAACGGGTAGTTGTCGATCCCAGCCAGTTCATACATCCATCAACAATATTTTTATCGATCCACGCAGCTGGTTTTGCAATGCCATTAAAGATGATCTTTTTAGTGACGAACAGGTACAGTTCGTCAAAATAGAACTTTTGTCGCGTGGCGCGATAAAGTCCACCCAAGGCAGTTGCGATCTGTTGAGGTCGCGGGTTCTCCCGGTAATAAAGTATATATGCCAATGCAATACCGGCAATAGCTACAGTTACAGGTGCAATAGAAAAAAGGATAGGGATGGAAGTTTCTTCTCCTCGCCCATTGAATGATACGTAATGTGAAAAGGGAATAAACCCAACTACTACAGCTGCTACCGCTAACAATAGTAAAGGCAATTTCATGTTCCAGGCGCCTTCACCATGGTCATTGCTATGAAGATTATGAGCAGGCGTTTTATTCCAGAAAACACTGAAATATAACCGGAACATATAGAATGCGGTAATACCAGAGGTGATGAGGGCTATATAATAAATAAGCCGGTTGCTTTCCCAGGCTGTCATCAAGATCTCTTCCTTACTAAAAAACCCGGCGAAGGGTGGAATACCGGCAATAGCCAAACAGGCAATCAAAAATGTAATATGCGTCAATGGCATAAACTTTCGCAATCCACCCATATCGTTCATTTCGTTGGAATGAACATAATGGATAACCGCCCCCGCGCCCAGGAACAGCAATGATTTAAAAAATGCATGGGTGAAAAGATGAAAGAGTGAAGCGGTGTAGCCTGTATCGGTAGCAACACCATAAGCCGGCACCCCCAATGCAAATAACATATACCCGATCTGTGATATGGTTGAATAGGCCAGCACCCGTTTGATATCAGTTTGTGTGCAGGCAATGATGGCGGCGAGAAAAGCAGAGATGGCACCTATCCAGGTTACCGCTTGTAAAATGGTTACATCACTCAGATATACGGCATACAATCTGGCTACCAGGTATACACCAGCCACCACCATGGTGGCGGCATGTATTAATGCCGATACCGGGGTAGGACCTTCCATAGCATCGGGCAACCAGATGTGCAAGGGGAACATGGCCGATTTACCTGCGCCGCCAATAAACACGAGCGCAAGCGCCCAACTCAACATAGAAGCACCCAGAAAGGTAACATCGGTCATCTGCATCCATTCCACCGAATCCTTATCCGCTAACCGTTGTATCAAGGTACCAAAATCGAGCGTGCCGCTATAAAATGCCAGCATCAGGATACCGATCAAAAAGCCCAGATCGGCAAAGCGGGTAACAATAAATGCCTTTTTGGCTGCTGCTACCGCCGCTGGTCTGTCGTAATAAAAACCGATGAGTAAGAAGGAGGAAACGCCTACCAGCTCCCAAAAGATATAGATCTGAAAAATATTTGTAGAAAGCACTAAGCCCAACATGGAGAATGTAAACAACCCAAGAAATGCATAATAGATGGCAAATCTGTTCTCCCCTTTCATATAGCCAAGACTAAACACATGCACCATTAATGAAACAAATGTCACTACCACCAGCATCATTACCGAAGCCGGATCAAGCAATACCCCCATGTCGATGGACATACCGGGGGAGAACTGCAACCAGGTATACTTTAATACAGTGACCGGCTGATAGATGCCATTTATCTTTCCCCTTACAAAAAAATATTGGTATGCGGTATAGAAAGCCAACACGGTTGACGCTAAAAGGATCAGCGTACCAAACAAGCCCGCTATTTTGGCAAAATGTTTTTGTCCAAACAGACCCAGGATCACAAAACCTGCCAGTGGCAGCAGCGGTATGAGTGCTATGTATGATGAGTAAGGCATATCGTCAATGGTGAATGGTCAATGGTGAAAAGATGTCCTAATTTTCAATATCCTACTCCAAATTCCAGCTATCCTTATTTCTCAACTTTTTAATTTTTCATTTCTCTGTTTCTCATTTTTCATTTCCCTGCCTTTCCTTCAACATTGAACATTCAATATTTAATACTCAATATTTCATCTCGGTGGTATCTTCCACATCTATCGATCTATGATTTCTGTACAGGTTAATAATTATGG
>DASUVL010000748.1:0-2298 GCA_036379015.1 Niastella sp. | reverse complement strand
TACCTTTTTTGTTGATGTGTACAGCGGGGAACAGTTGAAAAAATATACCAGTCTGTTTTCTGTTATCTGGGCAATCGGCCCTATTGTGGCGCCTTTCCTGGGCGGATTTTTTCAAACAACCTGGGGATGGGAATCCAATTTTATCTTCCTGGGCATTTTCAGTTTTGCATTCTTTCTGATAGAAGTGATGATAGGCGGAGAGTCGCAAAAAGTAGCCCAACCTTTCAGTATAAAAGGCATTCTTGGAAGTTATGGTAAGATGATAAAGACGGTTGATTTTTCAGCAGGTATGATCATACTCGGCCTGGCCTATGCGATGATATTGTTGTATGGAATGGCCAGTCCTTTTTTGATTGAACAGCGGTTACATCTTTCGCCTAAAGTAACAGGTTACTGTGCGTTGTTTTCAGGTGTTTCTGTAATGATAGGTGGAACCCTTTCAAGAATACTGATCAAGAAACCTTTTGTAAAGAAATTGATATTGGCGAGCAGCCTTCAATTGGTAGCAGTCGCTATGCTGATATTCCTGACCTTTTATTACCAAAGTTTACCAACGCTGCTGCTCTATGTATTTCTGCTGCACAGTACCGGTGGCTTTATATTTAACAACTTAATGTCGTACACCCTGATCCGTTTTCCTGAGTATGCAGGAAAGGCGGCCGGTTTGGTAGGTGGCGGTTTCTCGGTAGTAACGTCTATTTTAAGTTCGGTACTGGTAAATACCCTAAGTATAACGAACCAAACAATTTTAGGAGTTGCTTATGCGGTATTGGCCGTTGGTTTATTTCTGATAATTGTAAAAACGAAATGGGTGGTTAATGAGGATGCGAGAGCTGGTGAAAATAAACAAAGAACGCCAGCTGCAGCTGCGGCTTAAATGAGAAAAGAACTACAACTAGATAGCATAAAAAATGCCCCGCCAACTGGCGGGGCATTTTTTTGTTGAGCAACTATGACTTTTTATGCGCTACACACTCAACGTTTTCTGTTCTTCCAATGCTTTGCATATTTCTTCTATATGGCTATGGTCTGTTCCACAACAACCACCAATCACTGTCAGTTCAGGCAACAGATTAAAAAGTTGAATATATCCTTCTGCCAGTAAGCATTTGTCACCGGTATCCAGTGTGTCCGATTCATCGAGCTCTGCATGGCTTTTCAGCGAAGCATTTGCCCTGATGCCGCGGATCCTTTTTTTCCAGTTGCCATCCGTATTCAGGTGATGTAAAAAATGTTGGGGATGGGCGCAGTTGATCATATAATGTTCTGCATAGCTTTTCGTTTCTTTATCCGTTCTTTCAATGGCTTCCTGTAACAATTCGCCACTGGGTAACCTGCCATCGGTTTCTACGGTAAATGAAATCACTACAGGCAGGTCAAAAGACCTGGCAACCTGAATAACACCGATCGCTTCATCACTGTAAGTGATGGTAACGGCCGTCACGATATCTGCATCGGCCAATACAAACGCTTTTACCTGTTCAAGATGATACGCCTTTGCCTCTTCGGCTGTCATTTGATTTTCGGCTTTATAGCCATCACCTCTTGGGCCAATATTTCCACTGACAATGATGTGCGGCAATGTTTGTGAAAAGGGACTTGCCAACTCACGCATGAATTTTATGGATTGCTTGTTCAATGCGAACAATTCATCGTGTGTATATCCCAGTTTAAAACCCCAGTCGGAGCTGGCTCGCCAGGTTGGCGACTCCATGACGAATCCGAGTTTGTAATGCTCCGCCAGCGATAGGTATGGCTGGTAATATTCCGCAAAAGCTTTTTTCCCTTCTTCCGTGCGCAACAGTTCAAAAGCGGCAAAATAGTTGAGCGGAATACTCTTTTTAAATATCAGGGTAGTTTCCAGTCCGCCGTCGGTCAGGTAGTGTTTTTGACTAAAAACAGCTGGTGGATGATTGGTGTTTTCCATCTTGCATCATTTTAAAGGTTTACAAAAATTGTCAACAGTCCAGTTACCAATCTTATTTCCTAATTCCAATCCAGCTTCGCAGGCAAAACGGAAGTGAATACCTGCTCTTACTCTTGAATCTGCATTTTCTTTAGCCGCCTGGCTAAAGCTGTTGAAGGTCCTAGTGCTGCCCGCCGGAAATGCGGTGGGTGATGTCATCGTAAAGGTCGTATTATCGCCCAATACTTTTGCCAGCACCGTAGCTGCGGCATTGCCCAGGGCGCTATGTGTTGATGGATAATCCTGTACCGGTGGCGTATTTTCTGCGGGTTGCCATTGCTGATCTTCCGTTGTTTGATCGTTGCCATCGGCTGCTGCGTGGCGGATAGCGG
>DASUVL010000747.1:0-2141 GCA_036379015.1 Niastella sp. | reverse complement strand
CAAGGCCCGCATTGAAAGTTTCGTTCGTTTCCCAACGAAGGTTGTTCAACGCAGGCGACCGTAAACTTACTCCGTTTAAACCGGCGTAATTGTCGCCTGAAGTAAATGTGCTGATAAACGCATAATTGGGGATGCCGCTGTTTCCGGTCTGTCCCCATGCAAGCCGAAGTTTCAGATCGGATATGGCTTTGATATGTTCAATAAGCGGCTCGCTGGAAAGGCGCCAGAAAATGCCGGCTGAAGGGAAATTGGCAAATTTATTTCCGGGGCCGAATTTAGATGAGCCATCACGGCGCACCGTAACATTCACACCATATTTGTCATTGTAAATGAAGTCGGCTTTGGCAAATACCGATACAATGGTCTCTGTTTGCCGGGCCGATCTTAGCTGCCTTGTACTGGCAGCTGCATTCAACACCTGCAATCTGTCAGAAGCGGTGCCATTAGCATAGATCCTCAGTTCATTTGAATTAAATTTATTAAAAGTATTTCCCAGTAAAAAGGAGAATTTTGAGTTTTTCCACAAGGCGCGGTTATAGGTTATCAGGTTATCAACGATCATTTGCATCCGCTCAAATTCGCGTGAGTCTAACCGGTTGAAATTCCGGTGTGTGAACAATTCTCCTGTTGCCTCGGGCGGTAAAAACAGGAAGCCTTTTTCTCCCACAAAATCCAGGGAAGCATTACTTCTGAATTTCAAACCTTTCAGTATGTCTACCTCGCCGTATACATTAGGTTTCAGATTCGTACTAAAGGCATCATTTGTTACCAGCAATGCCTGTGCAACCGGATTGTCTCCATCGATATGAAAACCCGGTAAGGCGGCATAACTTGAAAGAAGGTTGCCATCGGCATCTATATCATACACCGGCAAGGCCGGGGAGCGGCCGAGAGAATTAAGGTATGGATTTCCGAATCCATAGTTGGTATAGTTACTCACCTTGCTGCGGGCAAAAGAGACATTTGCGCCAAAGCGCAATTTATCCGACACGTTGTAATCAAGATTAAACCGGCCTGTGTATCTGTCATTGCCCGTGTTTACGAACGAACCTGTTCTGTTGGTATAGGAAGTACTGAAGTTGTAGCGCATTGTTTCGCCACCACCACCTACCGACAGATTATACATTTGGGAAAAACCGGTTTGCCTGATCTCCTTCACCCAATTGGTATTGTTTTGAAAGTATTGATAGGTAGGCAGTGTAGGATCATCTACCAATAGTCGCAGATCGCCGTTGTTGGGGTTAATATTATTCCTGTTTTGTTCCCCCTCTAATCGCATTACCTTGTAACTGGGGCCATCCAGCACAGGAATATCGGGCGGCGCCTGCTGCAGGCTAAACTGTGTATTCAGTGCAATGTTTGCCGCTCTCGGTTTGCCGCGTTTGGTGGTTATAACTATAACGCCGTTAGCCGCCCTTGCGCCATAGATGGCAGTGGCATTTGCGTCTTTCAGAAAATCAATACGTTCAATATCATTCGGGTTTAAGTCTGCAATGGGATTGACCTGGGCCACCTGGGAGAAATTAGAGTTGGCCGGGTCAAAATTGGCGGCATTTTCGTAAGGCGTTGAAATAATAGGCACACCATCTATCACATACAAGGGACTGTTTCCCGCAGACATAGAACCTGCTCCGCGAATACGGATGTCTACACCGGAGCCCGGATCGCCTGAACCGTTAATGACCATAACACCCGCTGCCCGGCCCTGGATCATTTGATCGATAGAAGTAGCTGGTTGTTCAGCCAGCACCTCCGCTTTTAGTGATGTGATAGCGCCTGTTTTATCTCTGGCTCTCATTGAACCAAAGCCGGTTTGAATATTATCTTTTATATTGGAAATTACAATTACCTCATCCATTTCTTCCTTCCGCTTCGGCTTAAGCTGTACGTTAATGACTGTTTTATCATTTACAGCCAGTGTTTGGGTCTCAAATCCTATGTATGAAAACCGCAGTTGGTGTTTGGTACTGGTGATGCGTATGGTATAGTTTCCATTAGCATCGGATGCCACGGCATTGATCTGCCGGTTATTCTCATTTAACTCAACCAGTGTAACACTCGGAAGTGCTGCACCTGAAGGAGATTCCGTAACCTTTCCTTTAATGATGATCGGTCCGCTTCCCTGGGCCATCAGTTTGAAC
>DASUVL010000746.1:0-16714 GCA_036379015.1 Niastella sp. | reverse complement strand
AGAATTACTGTGCTAACACAGGTTTTTGGTTCAGTAATTCAAGCGTGTATTTCAACTTTGCCAGCGAGGTCTGATTAGATATGATAACATCTGCACCGGATACCTGCGTTTTATTTTCTACCGGTCCTGCCTGCATGGAATAGATCACGATTTTCATGTATGGCCAGGTAGTCTTTAGCATTTTAATTGTTTCATAACCCACTTTCTTCCGCGCATTAAATTCCAACAAACAGATATCAGGCAGGTTGTCTTCCGTTAACTGACCGATCAATTCCTTTCCATCAGCAACCTGAAGTGTTATGGCGTAATTAAATTCCGATAAATAATTGTGGAGGCACTCGCGCATTAAAGCATGGCTATCGATAAGGGCAATTTTAATAACACCACTTCTACTCATAAATAAAAATCAAAGGTTATAAGCCTGAAAAACAGCAAAATTAGTTGGCTACTTACCCCCTAAACGGTTTATGCTGTCCGTTAATTGCTGCCATGCTGGGTTTACCCACTTACGGGTAAGAGGAAATATGTAGTATTTTGGAGTTCGCATAACCATTTTCTTAAATACAACTAAAATTTTACGGCTTTCGTAAATGGTTTTCCTGATCGCTATCATGATTTTATTAATATCAGGATACTTTCGCGCCGATCTAAAGCAACCAAAGCCCCGCGAAAGTTTATGAATAAATTCGTCCTTTATTTAATACTGTGCCATTGCGTCATTTTATCTGCAAAGTCACAGCCAGGTACAGGCACCATTAAAGGTGTTGTATTCAATGCCGATGGCAAACCAGCCCCCGCAGCCTCCGTGCTGCTTGTTGCCAAACAAGTTACCGTTACCACCGATAACCAAGGGACTTTTACATTTAGCAACCTGCAACCCGGTGCTTACGAGCTGGCGATCACCCTCGTTGGTCATGAACCAGTAACACAATTAGTAAGGGTCAGCGTAAGACAAACCATTCAACCAGGCATTTGGCTGAAAATTGCCAACAAGCAACTGACAGATGTTACCGTTACCGGAAAATCGGACCTGCGTGCCGTAAAAGAGCAGGCATTTACGGTAACTGCCATCGACGCTACCCGGCTGCATAATACTACCAAAGACATTAACCAGGTGTTGAACCATACCACCGGCATTAAGATCAGGGAAGAAGGTGGACTGGGTTCTAATTATTCTTTCTCCCTGAATGGTTTTACCGGCAAACAGGTGAAGTTCTTTTTAGATGGCATGCCTATGGACAACTTTGGCTCCTCGCTTTCCCTGAACAATTTGCCCATCAATATGGCCGAAAGAATTGAAGTATATAAAGGCGTGGTACCAATATTTTTAGGTTCCGATGCCCTGGGCGGCGCCGTTAACGTGGTTACCAACCAGAAAATAAAAAAATACCTCGACGCTTCTTACAGCATTGGTTCATTCAATACCCACCGGGCATCTTTGAACTCACGTTATACCTTCGATAATGGTTTCACCGTTAACGTGAACGGGTTCTACAACTACTCTGACAACAACTATAAAATTGACGTACAGATACCCGACCCGCAAACCGGTATTTATGGCAGCCCGGTAAAAATTAAACGTTTCCATGATGCTTACCGCTCTACGATGGGACAAATAGAAGCCGGTTTTGTAAACAAGAAATTCGCCGATAAGCTGTTGGTTGGTTTAATTGTGGCCGAGAATAAAAAGGAAGTACAAACCGGTATGAACATGGACCTTGTTGCCGGACATGTATTCAACTCCAGCGAATCGCTTATTCCTACTTTCAAGTACAAAAAAGAGAACCTGTTCATTAAAGGACTCACTGTTATGGCCAATGCCAATATGAGCTTTGTAAAAACCGGCATTACCGACACCAGTTCCCGTATGTATGACTGGTATGGCAATTACACCGTAAAAACATTCGGCAGTAACTCAGGTGAGATCTCATATTACAAAACGAAATTCAAATTCAACGACCGCAACGCCCTGGCTACAGCTAATTTGAGCTACGAGATCAATAAGCAACACAGCATTAGCATCAACCACAACTATAGTTACTCCCGCCGTAAAGGAGACGACCCGATCGCTATCGATCCCATTCCATTCAGCGAACCCAACACCTTATCAAAAAACATAACCGGTTTGGCTTATAAATATTCAACTATGAACAACCGGTTTTCTGCAACGGTGTTCACCAAACTCTTTAGCATGCGGGCCAGCACGGTCGATGCGGAATGGGGAACCCATGAAGCCATGACCAGCAGCTATAACAAATCAGGTTATGGTGTTGCCGCAACTTATTTCATATTGCCGTTTGCACAGATCAAAGCTTCTTATGAAAGCACCTGGCGTTTACCCGAAGGCGAAGAAATGTTCGGCAACGGTTTGCTGTTAAAGAACAACCCATACTTAAAACCCGAACATAGCCATAACTTCAACGTTGGTCTGGCTTTGGCAAAGACCTTCGGCAAACACAAATTTGAAGGTGAGGTGAATTACCTGTACCGAAAATCAGGCGATTTTATCCGACTGGAATCAGATGGAATGATCAGCATGTATTCGAACCTCGACAGCGTAAGGACCTCAGGAGTTGAATGGGGCGTACGTTATACGTACAATGATGCATTCACATTCGAGGTAAATAGTACCTATCAAAACACCCTGAACATAAAAACATTTGAACAAGGGCTTCCCAACTATATTTACTGGGACCGCTTACCCAATATGCCTTATTTGTTCGGCAGCTTCGATGCCGCTTACCGGTTCAAAAAAGCATTCTTTAACCATGATGCGCTTACCATTGGCGTGGGTGGGAACTTTGTAGAGAAATTCTACCTCTTCTGGCCAAGCCAGGGCAGCACAGAAACCAAATTCGTCATTCCGCAGCAATTCACCCAGGACGCATCTGTAACCTACTCGTTGCAAAATGGCAAGTACAATATTGCCGTACAATGCGCCAATATCGGCGATGTGAAAATGTACGACAATTTCAAGTTGCAGAAACCCGGCCGCGCATTCAATGTAAAGCTGAGATACTTTTTACATAACTAATTTATTCATGGTAAAGCGTAGAACAATGCATAATCCAAACTCAACATATACCCGCACCATTTTGCTTTTACTGGCCCCTATAGTGCTGCTGAGCAGTTGTTACAAAGCCAAGAACAAATTTTTTCAGGAAGGTGGCAATTATGTGCTTTCCTTACGTACCCAGGGAAGCGGTACCAACACCACCGATTACCTGCTTACTGCAAATAGTATTAATACAGGTTTACAAACCATATCTTCAACAGGTAATGGTATTGAGCAACTGGCCTGGTGTTATTTTGGAAGCACCGGTAATACGGTAATGAGTTTTAGTTATGGTACCAACAACGTTGGTATTGGTTACGGCCTGGCCGAAGGCGGCAGGTTATATGAAAAAGGAAGAATTTCCTTTGAACGTATGGACTGCTTTGGCAAAGGCGACGACAACACGCTGATAGCTATTGGCGCTCCCTGGGGCGGCGGCAGTTACGATTGCGAAATACAATTGATAGACGCCAACAATATAAGTATCAAGAAAAAGAAACTGACGCCCTTATACATGCGCGACGGATCAGATGCGCTGAATAAATGGCCAACTTCTATTGTGGTGAACGATAATAAAATGTATGTTTCCTTCTACCCCCTCGACGGCAGCAGCTGGGCTACAGACTTAACAGATACGGCCTATGTTGCCATCTTTTCTTACCCCGGGCTCGATTCATTGACAACCATAAAAGATACCCGCACAGGTCCCATCGGACTATATGGTAATCAGGTTGGTATGGTAAAAACGGAGAATGGCGATATTTATACGTTTTCACCCAGCTCCATCGCAGCCGGTTATACCCAGGTAACCAAAAAATCGGGTATCCTGCGCATCAATAACGGACAGCAATCATTTGACCCCTCCTATTTCTTTGATGTGGAAACCGCTACCAACGGCGGTAAATTATTGGCAGCAACCTATGCCGGCAATGGTTTGCTGGTAGCGAGAATGCTAAAGGCAGACGCTGATACTGCGGTGTGGAATGCATTTAATGTAAGCAACCCCGTTTGCCAGATTGCCATTATTGACCTGAACAATAAAACAGTTAAAATGGTAAATGACATTCCTGACCATGGCGGTCAGTATGGCGCGCAGTGGTTGGTAGAAGATGGAAAAGTGTATGTTTCCATTACATCAACAATAGCAGGAGAATCCCGCATCTATGCCGTCGATCCGGCAACGGGTACTGCTACCAAGGCCGCTAAAATTCAGGGACTGGAAGTGCCTGCGATCTATAAACTAACAGAATAGAAGACAACACATAAAGGATTAAAAAGGAACGTCGTCCGGTGGGCGACGTTTTGCTTTTTTACCCCATAAATAAAATAAGCATAAGTATTTATTTAAATCCCTTAAAAGCATGTAACTATGCCAATCATAAGTAACATTAACATATACCGGCTTGCATGTGCGATGATATTATGCTTTTTTTGACAGACGAACGAACCCTTAAACCATGATAACGATTGATATTCAAAAAGCGCAAGCTTTTTATGCCGAACTGGCATTACTGCAACATGCTACCGCCGAAACAAACGAACGATTCTCTAACCTGTCAGGTTTTTTCTACAAATTGATCAAAGCAGCAACCAATGAAGAAAAAATTGCCTTCAGGAATTTCTATGCCCGTTTCAGGTATTTGCTGTCGCAATTAAAATTGACCGGCCCGGAACGGCAAAACCTGGATGCTTTCAGACGGTTTATAAAAGAAGGGAATAATAAAAAGATAACCCCCAAATCAATTCAACAGGGCATATCGCTGCTGTACCGGCTTATAAAAATAATTTCAGGAGATATAGCGCCGCAAAAACAATCGTTGGAAGACCTCGCTTATACCGAGCGATATTTTTTGCGCCTGCTTCCCCAAAGAAGAATTGATACGTTAACGAACCTCAAGGTGCTTTGCTCATCCTGGACTGAAATAACAGAAGACAAAGGAAGCCCTTGCTTTAAGTTAGTGGCGTATGACCTGGAGAACATGGAAGGTCAGGTTGAAATATTAATAAAAGCACATCCCCATGCCGATTTTATGCCAGTAAGGCAATTGTTGACAAAAAATGCCATTCTGCAATTACATAATATCAAATTTACAGGCGAAGCAGATAATCAGTATACCACCACCTTTGACTCACTCATTACGCTGGAACCTGATTTTTTAGTAGATGCCACGTCCATTGGCGAGTGTTTCATTTCAAAGGGATCAAACAGCGACATCTTCTTTTTATCAAAAATATTGGACAACCTGCCTGGCAGCCCCGCTTTAAAAGGTAGTATGGTAGGTTATTATTTAGATGAACTGGTGCGTAATAAAGAAAAGGACATAGAAGCCATTTACCTGACTGCCCAGCGAAACAATGCCCTCAAGGCCGCCCAGTTTGGTAATACGGAAATGCGAAACCTGAAGGAATCTATCCTTAAAGAACATCTTAAAAATATTCTCACCCTGGTTGAAACGCAACGTGATAAAGAATTATGGATTGAACCGACCTATTTCTCCAAAGAATTCGGCTTACAGGGAAGAATTGACCTGTTGGGTATTAACCGGGAACTGGACTCAAAAGATATTGTCGAATTAAAAAGCGGCGGCCCCTCCAATCATACACAAACTATAGCCTGGTCGAATCATAAAATGCAGGTGGTAAGTTATGACATGCTGCTACAAAGCACTTATGGCGATAACAGGCAGGGCGCCAATGCCGTATTTTATTCCAAATGCACGGTATCACCCTATAGGAACATAGTGAGTGAGCACAATGAAAAAATTGATGTATTACATATCAGGAATGAGATCGCGGCTAAAATTTACCAGCTTGCCAACGGGGATTTTAGTCAATTACACAAGATCAAAACTGAAGGGATAGCGAGCCTTCCTGTTTATAAAAGAGAGGAGCTCGATACATTCAGGCGGTTTTATGATCCCACAAAAATCACCTCTCAATATTACCAGGAATTACTGGCTTTTACGCTCCGGGAAATGATCAATGCCAAAGTAGGCGACATGCTAAAAATGGATGAAGAAGAAAATCAAAACGGCTTTGCAGGTCTGTGGCTCGATAATCAATTAACAAAAGAACAGGATTTCAGGATCCTGTATGACCTGGAAGTAAAAAATATAAATGAAGAGAACGGCCATATTCATTTAACTTTCGACAGGAACACTTCTCACAGTTTTCGCAAAGGCGACCTGGTTATATTATATCCAAAACAGGAAGACGGATATAATCCCCTGACACAGCATATACTAAAAGGAACTATCAGTCAGCTCGGCTTAGACAACCTGCTTATTTCCCTGTTCAACATACAAACAGATTATACGTTTATTAAAACGTATGAACGTTGGGCTATTGAACCGGATATTCTCGAGCGTAACAACTGGAGCACCATTTCCAGCTTATTCAACGTGTTGAGCTGTGCCGACCGTAAAAAAAGATTGTTGTTCGGTCATATAGAACCCACATTTGAATCTGCGATCACTTATCACAACGAGCACCTGACGCAGAACCAAAACCACGTGGTTCAACAGGCACTAAATGCCAATGACTATTATTTGCTGCAGGGCCCACCCGGTACTGGTAAAACAAGTACATTCCTCGTTAACTATGTAAAAGAACAAACCTCGAAAACAAAAGATAAAATTGTAGTACTTGCTTTTACCAATAAAGCCGTTGAAAAGATCTGCGAATCGTTTAAGAAACCAGCCAATGACAAGTCAAAAATAGATTACATTCGATTGGGCAGCAAGCTGGTTACTGACGAAAATCTTTTTTCAGAACAATTGATCGACGACAATCCGGATAACTGGCGAAAAATAATTGACTCGCACCAGGTGATTGTATCAACAGTAACTACTTTTCAGAACAACTGGTTATTGTTGAAAGAATTTATTTCCTTTAAACAGGTTATTATAGACGAAGCCTCACAACTTACCGAAGCAGCTTTAGCCGGCATTCTGGTGTTGTTTGATAAGTTTATTCTGATAGGCGATCATAAGCAATTACCATCTGTAGTAACACAGGATGCAAAAACCTGCCTCACGCAAAGCAAGTACCTGAATGACCTGGGTGTAACCGACTTAAGAATTTCGTTATTTGAGCGATTGACCCGGAATGCCATTGCCAAAGGATGGAAACATACGTATGGACAGCTCACCCATCATTACCGCATGCACCAGGACATTGCAGCGTTAATATCACAACACTATAGAGAAACATTGATCACCGGGTTGCCCAAACAAAATAGTAAGGCGGCGCCTTATGAACTAACCAGCGACCATTCATTATATGAACTAACGAAAAGCCGGACCATTTTTATTGAAAGCGCTCCCGAAACGGCGCTTAAAAAGAACAAAAAGGAGGCTTATATAGCAGCCTTCATTGCCCAGCAATTAATTGATACGGGTATTGTTAAACCTTCGGAAATTGGCATCGTTACCCCGTTCAGGGCACAAATTGCAGAAATAAAAAAATACATCAGGACAGACATATTAAAGGAGGAAAATTTTATAGTAGATACGGTAGAGCGTTACCAGGGCGATGAAAGAAAGATCATTCTTTTTTCAAGCACCATTACCAATCCCCGGCAAATACCCTCTATGCAAAGTATTGCCGCCGGCGATCATGATGAAACCGACAGAAAGCTGCTGGTATGCATCTCCCGGGCCAGTGAACAATTCATTATTTTAGGCAATGCAGAAGTACTACGAACGTCAAAACCATACCGGACACTGATTGCTCACATGGAGGCCAGGAGTGGTTTTTTGAATAAGCTTTTTTCAGAAAACATTTTAAGTATGAACGGGGGGTTAATGCCGGAATAAACCATTGGTATTATTTATTTGCAAAATTTTCTTTAGCGACACATTACTGTTACGCATATATCTAAAACAGTATGTAGCCTTCTCTTCATGAAGGCACCTGCTTACTTTTCCACAAAAAATATTACAGGAGCATTAAGGTTTACATTCGTTGTTAATATCCGTTAACAAACATTTAAACTTTATGGAAACGAAAAACAAACCTTTTCCCCTACCCGCTTTTCGAAAAAGCATAGGGCTGGTGCTTCTTTTGGTATTCTCCCTATTGACACATAGTAGATCCTGGAGCCAGGCCACTGTACCATTTACGTTATATAATAACTCAACGTTTACCGATGCCAATGTATATGTGGCGGTAGTTGGTATTATTAACGGTAATCATGTGTGGATCGATACTAAAACAGGTACGGTACGCCTGATGAACGCATCAGATAATACCGTTGCTGGTCCGGTCATCGGTGGTAACCAGGGCCCCGGCGGCAATCATCTTTATGCAAACTGTTTTGCCAAACTCAGCGAGATACCTAACAAAATCGTAAACATCCCTGGTATTGCAGGGTGTCGTATCCTGATCTCCTTTAACTCACAATTATACCTGTACTTCTTTGGTGCTTCGGGCGCACCCAGTGGTTATGCGGCGCCCAACCTGGCCAATCCTACCGACCCTAACCAGGGTGTTCGGTTTGAGATGATTGAATTGACCAATGCATCCAATGGTTTGTGGGCCAACACCACGCGTGTAGATTCTTATCAATACCCGATGGGTCTTGAAGTGTGGGGCAATGCCGGCTTCTATAAGAAGGTGGGTGAGTTGAAAACACATGCACAAATTCTTTCGCAGTGGCAATCTTCAGCACCGGCAGCATTTACCGGTTGTTATGATGCTACCAATGGCATCATCAAATTTCCATCTAAAACAGCAGCCTTTCAAAGCGGCGGTGCACAAGCCAATTATTTCGGTTCTTACGTCGATGCCATCTGGTCGAAGTATACCAGTGGTAACCTGGTGTTCAGTGCAGGCGATGCCGGCACCTGGAGCGGACGGGTATCTGGAAATGTATTTACGTTCACCAGGGCTTCTGATGGACAGGTTGGCGTTATTTCCAATAAACCAACCAATACCGAAGTCATGGAAGGCAGTGGCGTAATGGCAAGCGGTGGACAGTGGGATAAAGTTGTACAGGCGCAGATCTGCGCAGCCATCAACCGCCATGCCATTGATCTTAACCTGGCGGTGGGCGCTACTCAGGATTTTGCAACAGATTCTAAATATTATGTAACATCACCGTTTAACTGGTATTGCAAATTCTGGCATCAACCCGACATCAGTTACAACAGCTTAACCTATTCGTTTTGCTATGATGATGTATTTGACAAATCATCTACCATCAATGCCTCATCACCTGTGCGGGCTACTATCACTGTTGGCGGTTATGCCGGTTTAACAAACAGCGGCGTTGCTACCATGTATAAAGATTGTAATTATACCGGGTATGCAGTAGCGCTTAACCCCGGCACCTATACGTTAAGTCAGTTGAATGCGCTGGGTATACTCAATAATGACATTTCCTCCATAAAAGTAAATGCAGGCTACAAGGTTACCTTGTTCAACGATGATAATTTTGGCGGCACTACCCTGGTAAAAACCGGTGAAGACGCCTGCCTGGTAGATGACAGTTGGAATGACCTGGCATCATCCCTGAAAGTAGAAGCGAATGCAACGGTCTCCAATGTTATTCAGGCGGAAAGTTATACTTATATGGCGGGCGTTCAGGTAGAAACTACCACCGATGCAGGTGGCGGTCAGAATGTGGCTTATATAGATGCCGGTGACTGGATGTCGTATGATGTTACTATACCTACCACAGGAACCTATCGCATTATTTACCGGGTGGCCAGTCCGAATTCAAATATGACTTTACGTTTGGAAAAAGATGCAGGCGCCACCCAATTGGGTTCAGTAACTATACCGAATACCGGCGGCTGGCAGAACTGGGCAAACGTAGCACACAATGTAACCTTACCGGCAGGCACCTACTCTATTGGTATTGCTACCGCCACCGGCGGCTTCAACATAAATTATTTAACCATCACAGATAATTTATCAGCCCGGATGGTTACACAGAACATACAACAAGTAACCGCGGCAAACAATACAGTGGTATTGTCGCCGAATCCGGTTAGCAATCAGCTTTTCATCCGCGGATATGAATCGGTTAAACAACTCAGCATTTATACCATCAGCGGACAGGAAATGATGAAGCTGAAAAACCCCGGCAGCACTGTTTCATTACACGCATTACAAAATGGCATGTATGTAGTTGTTCTGGAACGTACCGATGGCAGTATAAAGAAGGTTAAGGTCCTGAAGAAATAATTTAATTAAGAAAATGGATTAGAGAACCAGATGTGCCACGTTTTGAAAACGTGGCACATCTTTGTATGTTTGCCCCGATGCTAATCACTGATTGGGTTGTATTATTTATTATTTGTGCTGGTGTAGCGGCCAGTATACAATTCCGCAAATTAACCGTTACAGGTGCGCTTACAGGCGGTTGCCTGGCCGGGTTGCTGTATATAGGCGCTGGCATTGGCGGCATTATTATGCTCGCCGCATTTTTCATGGCAGGTTCTGCAGCTACGGCATTTGGACGCAACAAGAAAGAACAGCTGGGCATAGCTGAAAAAAATAAAGGACAACGTACCGCCTGGCAGGTACTGGCCAATGGCGGCGTAGCCGGATTAGCCGGTTTATTAGCCTGGTTACATCCCGAACAATCGGTTTTATGGCAACTGACAGCAGCAGCTTCGCTGGCTTCAGCCAGTGCCGATACGCTTTCTTCCGAATTGGGAAGTATATTCGGAAAAAGATTTTACAACATCCTTACTTTCAAAAAAGACACCTGTGGACTCGATGGCGTGGTAAGTGTAGAAGGCTCTTTATGGGGCATTGCCGGTAGCGCCATGATCACCATTATTTACATGACCGCATATGGATACAGCACCCTGGCATATTGGATATTGCTCGCGGGCTTTACCGGCAATATAGCAGATTCCATACTCGGCGCTTCGATTGAACGCAAGGGTTGGTTACAAAACGACCAGGTAAATCTGCTTAATACGCTCGTGGCTGCCCTGGTGGGCGTTTTAGGCTATTGGCTTTATTAAATTAGATTATCTGTCATATCTGGCCGTGAGACTGGCTGTCATATTATGATCTTTGTGTATTATGCTTTTTTTGCACTTTCTAAGCAATTATTTGCAGGCATCCCTTTATTGTCAATTTCTCCCCGTTTATTCATTCAAATCTCGATAGTTTGCGGCTGCTTCCGATAATTCCGGTTTTCGTAGGCCATTCAGTAATATTCCCGACAAATAACGCTATATGAAAATGTTCCCGTTCGCAGGTCTGAGATGCAGCATCGTATGCAGCCTTCTTGTTATTTCCGCTTCTTCTGTCCAGGCACAACAAAAGATCAATCCAGCCATTGAAAAGAAAGTAGATGCCTTGCTACAACAAATGACCCTCGAAGAAAAAGTTGGACAAATGGCTCAGGTATCTATTGAATCGCTGGGTACTACCAAAGACCAGGCGTTTACTTTTTCTGATAAAATGAATGACGCTGTGTCGAATTACAAGATCGGTTCTATATTGAACACACCCGGCTTGCAAACGGCTACTGACTGGAACCGCATCATTGCTGAAATTCAGCAAGCAGCGCAGCAAACAAAACGAAAGATACCAGTACTATATGGCTTGGATGATATTCATGGCGTGAATTATGTTGCCGGCGCCACGTTGTTTCCACAACAAATTGCACAGGCAGCCTCCTGGAACCGGCAATTGGTTTTTAATGCAGGTGTGATCACCGCCTATGAAGGAAGGGCTGCCGGCGTGCCATGGACGTTCTCGCCTGTACTTGACCTGGGTACCAACCCTGTATGGCCCCGCATTTGGGAAGGCTTTGGCGAAGATCCTTTTCTCATTTCAGAATTGGGCGTACAGTTTGTAAATGCGATACAGGAACCATTGGGCAATAAAGAAAAATTGATTGTAAGCCTGAAACACTACATGGCTTATTCCGATCCGAAATCGGGGAAAGACAGATCAGACGCCTGGATCCCTGAACATTATTTGCGTGAATACCACCTGCCACCTTTTATCGCCGCCATCAATGCCAATGCAAGGAATGTAATGGTAAACTCCGCATTGATCAATGGTATTCCAACCCATATCAACAAACAGTTACTCACCGGCATTTTAAAAAATGAATTGGGCTTTACAGGTTTCATTGTTACCGACTGGCAGGATATTGAGAATGTATATCGCCGGGATAAAATGACAAAGAACATTAAAGAAGCGATTGGTTTAGCCATCAACGCCGGTATCGACATGTCGATGATCCCTTATGATTACAAAGCATTTTGCACCGACCTGGTGGCACTGGTAAAAGAAGGTAAAGTTTCACCGGCACGAATTGATGATGCAGTGAGAAGAATACTCAGGGTGAAATATGAGATCGGGCTATTTGAAACACCGGTTACTTATTTAAAAGATTATCCCAAATTTGGCAGTGCTGCATTTGAGCAGGAAGCATACAACATGGCCGCAGAGTCGATCACGCTGCTGAAGAACGCCAACAATATCTTACCGTTGCGTGCCAATACAAAAGTACTGGTAACCGGTCCCAATGCAAACTCCATGCGAACATTGAATGGCGGTTGGACGTACAGCTGGCAAGGCGAAAGAACAGATGAATACGCCACAAAATACAATACCATGCTGGAGGCGTTGCAAAAGAAACTGGGGACCAGCAACGTGATCTATGAACAGGGCGTCTCCTATAAAACGCCCGGAAAATATTTTGAAGACACAGTGCTGAATATCGAGGCCGCTGTTCAGGCCGCTGCCAATGTTGATTATGTGTTGTTATGTATTGGAGAGAATAGTTATACGGAAACACCGGGAAACACCAATGATCTTACTTTATCTGCCAATCAAATGGCATTAGCGCAAGCATTGATAAAAACGGGTAAGCCGGTAGTGTTCATTTTAAATGAGGGTCGTCCAAGGATCATCAGCAGTATTGAACCCGGGGCCGCTGCCATTGTAGATGTTTTTTTACCCGGCAATTTTGGAGCAGATGCATTGGTGGATATACTGACCGGAACTGTTAACCCAAGCGGAAAGCTGCCACTCACCTATCCCCGCTATGTAAATGATCTGGCCGGATACATTCGCAAACCTTCTGAAGGAAGCGGTAATCCGCAAGGCGGAGAAAGCAATCCGCAATATCCATTTGGGTTCGGTTTGTCGTACACCAGCTTTGCATATAGCAATTTGAGCATACACAAAAACAGTTTCGACCCCAATGAAACGGCCACCATTACGGTGAATGTTACCAATACCGGCGATAAGCCCGGGAAGGAAGTGGTGCAACTATACATTACCGATCTGATCGCTTCGTTAACGCCCGATGTAAAACGGTTACGTGGTTTTGAGAAAATAGACCTGAAACCCGGCGAATCAAAAACCGTCACGTTCCACATTCCGTTGAAGCAACTGGCCTTTGTTGGAACAGATCTGAAAAAACACCTGGAAGCAGGGGACTTCAATATCCAGGTAGGAAATCTAACACAGCTTTTTTCTGTAACTAAATCACTAGTCTTTTAATACGCCATTTTAATTATCCAACTGCCGCAAGATCTTTTTTAATAGAACGATCTGCCCCAGGTGGTAGTGGTTATGTTCAATGATACCGTGAATATTCCGGTAATAATTCCCATATTTTTCTTCCGAGAAAGTTTCTTCCAACTTACTGGCAGGTAATTGTTCAATTTGGTTGGCAAAACCTTCCGCATCGGCAAACACGGTAGCCTGTAATGCTGCCCAGTTTTCTGCTGACTGTACGAGAGGAACGGCAAAGCTATCTTTGTCATGCCCTTCGAGTGGGTTTCCCAATAATACCTTTGCAACCCTGATAACATACCAATTCATGTGAAACAGAAGTGTTGCAATGGTATTACAGGCATAGATCTGGGTGGTAGCCTCTTCCCAGGTTACATCGGCGAGGCTGTCTTTAAGGTTCACATCCGTCCAGTTATCGCCAAAATAAACTTCTCTGAAGTGCTTTGCTATTTGTTGTGACAGGTTCATTGGTTGGTTTTTAATATGGTACACACATAATAATAACCATAAATTACGAAAAATAGTTCTTACATATCATATAAAGAAAATAACCAAAGCAAATTCAATGTATAAATAGCATAAGACAATAATGCAAATAAGAACGCCCTCCCGTCCCGGCTGAGCCGTGACGGGAAGGCGTTTACCTGTGTACCCCTCTGAACTATTATCCGTGTTCCTTTATTCCTTCACAAATTGTAATACCTGTTTTTCTGTACCGCTTTGCAGATACAGGAAGTAGGTACCGCTTGCCAATGCGCTCACCGGTATTTGCAACACCTGGTTGCCGGCTGGCATGTTCGGGTATTGTTTTACTACTTGCCCCGCACTGTTAATGATCTGCACATGCATAGTAGCATAACTATTGTTCAACCGCAATTGTAAAACATTACTTGCCGGGTTAGGGAAAACAATTATTTCAGTTGTTGAATTGGTTTGCAGCATTTGTATGTTGCTGTATTCAGTGGTTCCGGTGGTAAAGTTGATCTGTAAACGGTAGAACAGTTTTTTACTGGTGGCATTATTATCGGTAAAACTATAGGAGTTGCGTTCGCCTGTATTTTTTGCATTTACCTTACCAATGGTATTAAAATGTACACCATCGGTGCTTTTTTCAATATTATAACAGCATACCTGTGATTCATTGTCGGTAATAAATTTCAATTGTGCTGTTTTACCTGGTTGCAGCCATTCGGCATTGAATGAAATAAGATCAACCGGTAAAGCGCCTAACGATAAGCCGGCTAATTGTGCAGGCACATAGCGCCAGGGACCGTATACCTGTCCCGTAATGGCCGTAACAGGATCATATTTTACCCGGGCTCTTATTTTGGTATATCTGCCCGGTTGTTTGGCAACAAAGTTTTTAAGTTCTGTACCTGTTACCCCTAAATCGGTATAACTGCTTTGTTGCGATGTATAAAGGGCGCTGTTGGTAATAGGCGTACCGCTATACGGGTTATAATTCAATCTTGTTTCCCAAACCAGTTTGCCTTTATTTCTACCCAAAAAAGATTTGGCAAACAGCCCGGCGCCAAAACCGGAAGCGCCAAAATTGCTGCTGTTTATGGGAGTTGTTAAATTGGTATTATAAACAGTCAGGTTATTGCGTTTACTATTGACCGTACTATTGCCATGATACACAAAAAAAGCGCCTTCATTGGTTTCGCCGTTGTCAAATAGATCAGCCCCAACAATTACATCACTGTACCCATCACCGTTTACATCGCCGGCACCGGCTACCGACCTGCCCATATAGGCAGCTGCCTGGTTGCTTTCTACCATGGCGGTGGCGTTGGCATTGATACCTGCTGCCGAGCCATGATACACAAACGCCGCACCCTCATCGCTTTCACCATTATTGTATTGACGAACCCCTACAATCACATCGCTGTACCCATCACCATTTACATCACCCGCACAGGCTACAGAATAACCCATATGTGCAGCTGTCTGATTGCCTTCTACCATCACTGCTGCCGCGGTATTGATACCTGTTGCTGAGCCATGATATATAAAAGCAGCACCTTCTCCAGGTTGTTCGAAGTTGTATTGATAATTTCCCGCTCCCACTATAACATCACTGTACCCATCGCCATTTACATCGCCGGCATTGGCTACAGAACAGCCCATTAATGCGTTTGCCTGATTGCTTTCTACTATAGCGGTGGCAGTGGTGCTGATGCCTGTTGCCGATCCATGATACACAAAGGCAGCGCCTTCATTGGTTTGACCTTTGTCGTATTGATAAGCCCCCACCACGACATCGCTATACCCATCGCCGTTTACATCACCCGCACTGGCTACAGCGTAGCCCATATTTGCAGTTGCCTGGTTGCTTTCTATGGTGGTTACTGCAGCGGTATTGACACCGGTTGCTGAACCATGATACACAAAGGCAACACCTTCATCGGTTTGGCCTTTGTCGTATTGATAAGCCCCCACAATGACATCACTGTATCCATCGCCGTTTACATCACCCGCACTGGCTACAGCGTAGCCCGCATATGCAGTAGCCTGGTTGCTTTCCAGGGTAGTTACTATGGTGATATTGATACCTGTTGCGGATCCATAATATACAAAGGCAGCGCCTTCATCGGTTTGGCCGTTGTCGTATAAGTTAGCTCCCACAATCACATCGCTGTACCCATCGCCATTTATATCGCCGGCACCGGCTACGGAAATGCCCATTTGTGCACCAACCTGGTTACCTTCTATTACAGCGGCCGCCGTGGTGCTAATACCTGTTGCCGAACCATGATAAATAAAAGCAGCGCCTTCATTGTTTTCTCCGTTGTCGTATAAGTAAGCCCCCACAATCACATCGCTGTACCCATCGCCGTTTACATCGCCGGCACTGGCTATCGAATAGCCAAAATTCGTATTGGCCCGGTTGCTTTCTGCCATGGCGGCTGCCGTGATACTAATACCAGTTGGCGAGCCATGATACACAAACGCAGCACCTTCATCGGTTTGTCCGTTGTCGTAGGAATTGGCCCCTACCATTACATCGCTGTATCCATCGCCGTTTACATCGCCGGCACTGGCTACAGAAAAGCCCATTTGTGCACCTGCCTGGTTACTTACTTCCCTGGTGGCTGCTGTAGTGCTGATACCTGATGCAGAACCATGATACACAAACGCAGCGCCTTCATCGGT
>DASUVL010000745.1:0-3946 GCA_036379015.1 Niastella sp. | reverse complement strand
ATATAATAACTAAGCGATTACAATTGTTAATGACGGAATTGTGATTGTTTATTATTTGTATGCTCCGGGCATACATCGAAGGCTGTTGGGAAGGTATATAGATGGTTTCATAGATTATTTTTGTTAGTCTATAAAGTTAGTGGGTTATTTGATGCGATCAAAGAATTAGCCGGTTATTTTGTTAAACCATTGTAAAGGTTCGAAATTGATACTCAGGGTGGTGCAGGATGGTAATTCCATAGGGCTGTCTAATTTTCGTATTATAATGTAACGGTAAATTGCTTGTTCAATAGATATGCAAAAACGAAATATATCCTTCGCTATTACTTTCATTACCTGTTTTCTTTTTTGTGTAGGAATAACCAATGCACAACGCCAGCTGGAAAAACTGGCACGTGGTGTAATAGGAATGCGTAGCAGTGAAAAGCAGGTGTTCATCAGTTGGCGGCTCTTAGGTACGGAATCCGCAAAAACGGCCTTTAATATTTATCGCAAGACGGGCCCTCAGGCGCCCATAAAATTGAATACATCTCCGCTTACTACAGTTACCTGGTTTATTGATTCATTGGCCGACTTGTCGGCTGTTAACAGCTGGCAGGTAAAACCGGTTTTGGATGGAAAAGAAGGCGAAACCGGTGCGGGAGCATGTTCGCTTCCTGTAAATGCACCTGTACGACAATATCTTTCCATACCATTACAACCGCCCCCGGCTTCATCAGTGCTGCAACAAGCCTATACATACAGTGCCAACGATGCCAGCGTAGGCGATCTGGATGGCGATGGCGAATATGAGATCATACTGAAATGGGAGCCTTCTAATGCCAGGAACCCACCACAAACAGGATTTACCGGTACGCAGATATTGGATGCCTATACCTTACAAGGAAAACTACTTTGGCGCATCGATCTTGGAAAGAATATTCGTTCCGGCGCAGCCTATACCCAGTTCATGGTGTATGACCTGGATGGGGATGGCAGGGCAGAAGTGGTTTGTAAAACCGCAGATGGCACTATTGATGGCAAAGGCGCGATCCTTGGCGATAGCACCAAAGATTGGCGAACTTATACCGCTAATGATCCTACTTATGGAAAAGTGGTGAACGGCCCGGAATATCTGACTGTGTTTGATGGCCGTACAGGAGCAACCCTGGCTTCCAATACGTTTATTCCAGACCGGTACCCGTTGAACGGGTGGGGCGGTATTGGCGGTAATGGCGGCAACGATAATAACGGCGGCCGGGCAGACCGCTTCACTGCTGCTATCGCTTACCTGGATGGTATTCATCCCAGCTTGGTATTTGTACGTGGCTGGTACGGTCGTTCAGTATTGGCCGCCTGGGATTGGCGGAATGGAAAACTAACCAGTCGTTGGGTGTTTGATTCAAAGGACGCCCGCAATCCGTATTCCGGTATGGGTAATCACAGCCTGACGGTAGGTGATGTTGATGGCGATGGTAAAGATGAGATCTGTATTGGCGCCATGACCGTAGATGATGATGGTAAAGGCTTGTACACAACCGGGCTGCGTCATGGTGATGCATTGCATATGACCGATATGGACCCTGATCATCCGGGGATGGAGGTGTTTGGTATTCATGAAAGTGAGGAAAAAACACTGGCCTTGCAAACGCCGGGTGTTGCCCTGTTTGATGCAAAAACGGGTAGCGTATTATTCAGCCTGGCGCCGGGTGTAGATGTTGGCCGCGGCGTTGCGGCGGATATTGATCCTACCCATGTTGGTTTTGAGAACTGGGGTGGACCAGGCGGTCTGCGAGATGTGCATGGAAAAACCATCACGGAGAAAACACCCTCCTCTGCCAATTTCGTGGTGTGGTGGGATGGTGACTTAACCCGTGAATTACTGGATAAAAACCGCATCGATAAATGGGATTGGAAAAATGATACCACCATCAACCTGTTAACGGCGGAAGGTTGTGCATCGAACAATGGTTCTAAAGCCACGCCCTGTTTGAGTGCAGACCTGTTTGGCGACTGGCGGGAAGAAGTGATGTGGCGAACCGCTGATAATAAGGAGTTGCGGATCTATACCACTACTATACCAACTCAATATCGTTTCTATACCTTGATGCATGATCCGCAATACCGCGTAGCTATTGCCTGGCAGAACGTAAGTTATAACCAGCCGCCGCATCCCGGTTTTTATCTGGGTGCGGGCATAGGCCAGCAATCACCACCCAATATGACAACTACTAAAAAATAAAGGATATGAAGAAAAGGATCTTGTTGATGTTATTAACAGGCGTGGTAAATGTAGCAGCAGTTGCACAACATCAGGCTACCGATACAACTTCGCTTTCAGGAGGCACATTAATTTATTCAACCGATTTTACAACCGCTTTAGATACCAGCCGTTGGATTGTTGAAATGGCCCCTGGCCCTGCATCTTCTGTATATACACAAAATGGTAAACTGGTGATGGATACCAAAGGTGGTGTTACGGTTTGGTTTAATCAGCTTTTGTCAAAGGACATTCGCATTGAGTACGATCGCAAAGTAGTTGTAGCTGGTGGCGTGAACGACCGGTTATCTGATTGCAACCAGTTCTGGATGGCACACGATCCCCATAATAAAAACCTATTCACCCGCAAGGGCGTACTGGAGTCGTACGATTCATTACTGCTATATTATGTAGGCATGGGTGGTAACAGCAATAAAACGAATCGCTTTAGAAAATATGAAGGCAATGGCGAAAGAAGATTATTGCAGGAATATACAGATACAGCTCATTTATTACAGGCGAATAAAGTATATCACATCACTACAGTTGTAAAGAACGGCGTCACCAGTTTATGGGTAGATGGGCAGTGCTATTTCTCATATAATGATCCGTCACCGTTACAGCAAGGCTATTTTGGTTTTCGCAGTACCAAATCGCATCAGGAGATAAGTGGGTTTAAGGTGTATCAATTGTAAGTCGTGAAACCTGAGGGTGAAACCGTCCAGAGGCCCCCACCTGAACTATGCTTAACAGGCAGGGGTTGGACGGACACAACGAATGAAACGAACGACAAGAGTATTTTTGAACGCGAAACACCAAATGCCAAACGTTCAATGCAAAACGGGAATCACGGAACGCAATGGTTTAGCCTTAGGCTCTTAGCTTTGCGCTTTTAGCGTTAAGCTTTCTGCATTCAGCGTTAAGCCTTCCTTCACTTCATCACCCACTTCAGGGCCATTGGCTGCGAGTTCGCTGCCTTCCTTTTTTGATTTGAAAATGGGCCACAGGAATTGCGCATACCATTCTTCCTGTTGATAATGTTTCAACCCATATGATTTGGGGTATTTGCGCGTGATAATCCCTGTTTTGAAAATCACATCCCATAAAAAGAACATGTTACCAAAATTACCTTTGTAATGACCAACACCATCATCGCTGGTATCGGCATGATGTGCATGATGAGTAGCCGGCGTAGAAATAAGTCGCTCCAGTACCCAACCAATGGGTTTTAACCATTTGATGGTGTAAAAGGGTTTATCCCAGGGTATACTGGAATGTGCACCTGTAGTAATGAGCGATTTGATACCCGTTACAAACAAAGCGGAATACCCAAGACCCAGATAGGTAAGAGATGTTGTTAAATAGATCTGTGAAAAGAAAATAGTATAGATCACATTCTGCCGGCTTGCCATAGCCATGCCCATATATGGTGCGGAATGATGCGTGCGATGAAAACGCCATAAGAAGGGTAACTGGTGATGCAGGCGGTGATACCAATACTGCGTGAGATCATCCGCAATGGCGATGATGAAAAAGCCCCACCAGAAAGGGATCCACGAAAACGCACCTTTACCACCGGGTAAGATGACCGGTAATACTAATAAGCCAAAATAGGCAATGAGCGGACGGATGATAATCTTAGGTGCAATAAAGCTTACGATATCAAGTATACGTTCGTTCTTTGTCCATTTGTTTTCATATAATCCT
>DASUVL010000744.1:0-5829 GCA_036379015.1 Niastella sp. | reverse complement strand
AACACAGCACGCATAATAGCTGTTATCGGCACCCGCAATAACTCCGCGTATGGCAAACAGGTAACCGAAAAGTTGATAAAAGAGCTTGCCTCCTACGACGTTCTTGTGATGAGCGGTCTGGCTTTTGGCATTGATGCCATTGCCCATAAAACCGCCTTAAACAATAACCTGCCTACAGTGGGTGTATTGGCGCATGGGCTCGATTCCCTGTATCCGTCAGAACACACCAGTCTGGCAAAAGATATGATAAAACAGGGCGGCGGACTGCTGACGGAATTTTACAGCGATATCACTGCAGAAAAACATCATTTTCCCAACCGCAACCGGATTGTGGCGGGCATGAGCGATGCAGTAGTGGTTATTGAAACCGGGATTAAAGGCGGAAGTATGATCACCGCAGATCTGGCGAATGGCTATAACCGCGATGTGTTTGCATTTCCCGGAAAAGTTACCGATGCCAAAAGTGCAGGTTGTAATACGCTAATCAAAAACAATAAAGCTGTTTTGCTTACCGAAGCACAGGAATTGGCAGAAATGCTGGGTTGGAGTATGCCCATTCCCAAAAATAACCAGCCCCAAAAAGAATTATTTGTTCACTTAAATGATGACGAAAAGACCATTATTGAAATCTTGAGTGAAAAGCAATCGGTACATATTGATGAGTTGAATCTTCGCTGCGGTTTAAGCACCAGCACCATGGCTGCCGCCATCCTCAACCTTGAATTACAGAACATTGTACAGGTACTTCCGGGTAAAATGTATCAGCTGGTGTAGGAAAAATGTTTTATTCAACGTAGGGAACTATTTTTCATGATTTGTAACTTGTTATTTTACAAGCGAATACAAGTGGTTTACTACCCATTCACTACCCAACGCCACCATAAGTACTTGATAAGCAATGAGTGGACTTGCCTTACACTACCCATTTATTACCCTTTTACTACCCAAACACTACCCATTTACTACCCATTTACTACCCCTGCACTACTTTACCACCGTTCTTTCTTCGTTTTTGGGCAACCCATTTACTACCCATGGGGGTAGTAAATGGGTTGTATATAAGTAATGTAAGACTAGAGAAAGAACGATGCAAGAACGAACCAATCCCCAACTGTGCCACCAATCCAACCATCGCATACCCCATTTATCCCATATGTGAAAAATAACTGCACTAAACTGCTAATCAGCTTGCAAACCATTGACTTCTGTTACTGCCAACTGCCTGCTTTTTCTTACCTTTGACGTCCCTGTCAAATTGACTCGTTACCAAAGTGTAGCATTCTTTTTGACCGGCTTTACTTTTGTAATTTTTAAAAATAATTAACCGCTATATCATGTTAGGTTTTCTTTCAAAAATGTTCGGGGGAAGTAAGTCCGAGAAGGATATTAAAGTGATTCTGCCGATTGTAGAACAGATCAATAAAAACTTTACGGCTTACCAATCTCTGTCTAACGATCAATTGCGCAGTAAAACCCAGGAATTTAAAACCCGTATAAAAGCGCACCTGCAAAAAATTGACGATGAAATCGCCGATCTTAATAAACAGGCTGAAGAACTGCCATTCAGCGATATTGTTGGGAAAGATACCATTTACCAGCAAGTAGACGCCCTCCTGAAAGATCGCGATAAACAAATTGAGGATGTGCTGAAAGAAATTCAGTCCGAAGCATTCGCGGTAGTGAAAGAAACTGCCCGCCGCTTTAAGGAAAACACTGAACTGGTAGCCACCGCTACCGACCTCGATCGCGACCTGAGCGTTAAAAAAGAGTATGTAACTATACAAGGCAATCAATCGGTTTTCAAAAACAGCTGGAATGCCGGTGGTAACCTGATCACCTGGAACATGGTCCATTACGATGTACAGCTTATTGGTGGTACCGTATTGCACCAGGGTAAAATCTCTGAAATGGCCACGGGTGAAGGTAAAACGCTCGTATCAACCCTGCCTGCTTACCTGAATGCGTTGGCTGGCCAGGGGGTACATATTGTAACAGTGAACGACTACCTGGCAAAACGTGACTCTGAATGGAACGGAACTATTTTCGAATGGTTAGGTCTTACTGTTGATTGCATTGACAAACACCAGCCCAACAGCGCCGAAAGAAGAAAAGCTTACCAGGCTGATATCATTTACGGAACCAACAACGAGTTTGGTTTCGATTACCTGCGCGATAACATGGTACATACGCCCGAAGAAATGGTGCAACGCAAACACCACTTTGCGATGGTGGATGAGGTGGATAGCGTGTTGATTGACGATGCGCGTACACCATTGATCATTTCGGGCCCGGTGCCACGTGGCGAAGATCAGCAATACCATCTTTTGCGCGACAGGGTTCGTAACCTGTATGAAATGCAAAAACAGGTTGTCAATAAGAATTTAATTGATGCGAAAAAATTGTTTGGCGACGGTGATGACGATCCCAAAACGGGCGGATTGGCGTTAATGCGCGCTTTTCGCGGTTTACCCAAGTACAGCGCCCTCATTAAATTCACGAGCGAACCCGGCATAAAAGTAAAACTGCAAAAAGCCGAAAACTATTACCTGGCCGATCAGCAAAAGCAAATGCCGGTAGTAGATGAAGACCTGTTCTTCCATATTGATGAAAAGAACAACTCCGTTGATTTAACCGATAAAGGTATACAAGCCATCACCAGGTCTGGAGAAGACCCGGAATTCTTTGTATTGCCGGATATTGGCATACACCTGGCCGAAATCGATAAAAGTGAAATAGAAGCTGAAGAGAAATTGCAACGCAAAGAAGCCATTCTCAACGAATACACTATTAAAGCCGACCGCATTCACACCGTACAACAATTGCTGAAAGCATATACGTTGTTCGATAAGGATGTGGAATACGTTGTAATGGATGGTCAGGTAAAAATTGTGGATGAGCAAACAGGTCGTATCCTGGATGGCCGCCGTTACAGCGATGGTTTACACCAGGCCATTGAAGCCAAGGAAAATGTAAAGATTGAAGCGGCTACTCAAACCTATGCCACCATTACATTGCAGAATTACTTCCGTATGTATCACAAGCTGGCTGGTATGACGGGTACTGCCGTCACCGAAGCTTCCGAATTATGGGATATATACAAACTCGATGTGGTAACCATTCCAACGAATGTTATAGCTATTCGTAAAGACCACGAAGACCTGGTATACAAAACCAAACGCGAAAAATACAAAGCCGTTATTGATGAAATAGTAAACCTGCGTAATGCCGGCCGGCCAGTACTGGTAGGTACTACGTCTGTTGAAGTGAGTGAGTTACTGAGTAAGATGCTGCAGGGCAGCAAAATTCCACACAACGTATTAAACGCCAAACAGCACTCCCGCGAAGCACAGGTAGTAGCAGAAGCTGGTTTGGCAGGTGCGGTTACCATTGCCACCAACATGGCCGGTCGTGGTACCGATATTAAGCTGGGGCCCGGCGTAAAAGAAGCCGGTGGTTTGGCCATTATAGGTACCGAACGCCATGAAAGCCGTCGTGTTGACCGTCAGTTACGCGGTCGTGCAGGACGTCAGGGCGACCCTGGTACTTCACAGTTCTATGTATCATTAGAAGACGATCTGATGCGGTTATTTGGCAGTGAGCGTATTGCCAGCATCATGGACCGTTTTGGTTATAAAGAAGGCGAAGTGATCCAGCACAGCATGATCACCAAGAGCATTGAACGGGCACAGAAAAAGGTAGAAGAAAATAACTTCGGCATACGTAAACGCCTGCTCGAATACGATGATGTAATGAACAAACAACGTAATGTGGTGTACAAAAAACGTAACCACGCATTGTTTGGCGACCGGCTGGCGCTTGACCTTGATAATGCCTTCTATATTGTTGCAGAAGGACTGGTGAATTCATTCCAGGAACAAAATGATTACGAAGGGTTCAAGCTGGCTGCGATCGTAAACTTCAGCATTGATAGCGCTATTACGCCCGAGGAATTTGAAAAAGGCAAAGCCAATGATCTGGCTGAGAAATTATACCAGGAAGCTATTGGCCGGTATCAGCATAAAACAGCTGAACTGCAAAGACAGGCAGTACCGGTATTTCAAAATATACGCACTACGCAGGGAAATCACATTGAAAATGTGGTGGTACCATTTACCGATAATAAGAAAGGTTTACAGGTACTATCCAGTTTGAACAAGACCCTCGAAACCCATGGTCGTGAGTTGATCAGCTCCCTGGAAAGACAAATTACCCTGGCTGTTATCGATGAGGCATGGAAAGAACATTTGCGGGCTATGGACGATCTGAAGCAAAGTGTGCAAACCGCATACCTCGAACAAAAAGATCCACTGGTCATTTACAAGATCTCCGCATATGATCAGTTCAAACAAATGGACAGTGATGTAAACAAAGACATCATCAGCTTCTTATGTCATGCAGCCATTCCTGTAGAACAACAAGGTACCGACCAAATACGGGAAGGTCGTGAACAAAAGACCGACATGAGCCGTATGCGCGCCAATAAAGAAGAAATAGATACCCGTGGAGATGATTTTGCCGCGAATGAACAGGATCAATTCGATCCCAACCCGGTAAAATCGGAACCGATTCGTGTAGGCCCCAAAGTAGGTCGTAACGATCTTTGTCCTTGCGGTAGCGGTAAGAAGTTCAAGAACTGTCATGGCAAAGATGTGGTTTAAAGGCACAATACACGCGAATTAAAATATAAGAAGGATAATCTTCAACTCAATAGAAAGCATTCACGCAAGTGGATGCTTTTTTATTTTGGTACCGGCAACGAAAGAGTGTATTTTCATTTCAACATATAAATCCGTTATCTGAATATGCAACAACAACTGGAAGCTTTAAATATACATCTGCAAGCCGCACGGCCCGATTTTTATGCACAGCTTAATGAACCTTTAACAGCAGCGGAAATCAATGCGCTGGAAGAAAAATTCAACGTAAAACTGCCAAACGATTTAAAAACCCTGTACCAATGGAAAAACGGGCAAAACAATAATTGCTTCCATTCCTTTGTAAACAATTCTATGTTTATGCCATTACAAGAGGCATTAGAATCTGCAGCGGAATTAACATCTATGATTGGTTTTGACTTTGAAATCGAAAACTGGTGGAATGCACAATGGATACCTGTTTTTCAGAATGGCGGCGGAGACCAAATTTGTTATGATATGGGTGGCACTTTCACTGGTCAGGCAGGTCAACTGTTGGAATTTTGGCATGCCGACAATTACAGAAAAGTGATAGCACCCAACCTGGAAAGTTTTATAACACTTATTAACCGGTTTTACTCAACAACCACACCTTCCGCTTTTGATGAATTCTTTTCACTGGAGGAAGAAATAGAAGGGTTTCCGAAAAGGTTTCTTGTTGAATAAAACTTGTCCGGGCCTATCTTTCATTCATATATTATTATTTACAATATCACAAATCCCATATACTACTTAACGGTAATTTTCTATTCAAAGCCCATCAACTTCTATCAAAACTATGTATTTTAGATTTTGAAATGCAAGGGGTGTATGAAAGTAGATAAGGCAAGCCAAACAGCGCAATACATGGCTTTATTCCGGGCACTTGAGTCAACTCAACCTGCGAATAAAAGGCTCTTCATAGATCCTTACGCAATTTCGTTTCTGGATGGTAAATTAAAACTAGCCACCCGCCTTTCTCCCCTTTCTTTTGTTCGCCGGTACGTTCAAAAAACCATTCACAAAAAAATCCCTGGCGCCTTATCATCAGGCATTGCCCGCACAAAATATATTGACGATCTGTTACAACAGACCATTCAACACAACATACAACAGGTTATTATATTAGGAGCTGGTTTCGATACCCGTGCCCTGC
>DASUVL010000743.1:0-8296 GCA_036379015.1 Niastella sp. | reverse complement strand
TACAGGCATACAACAGGGTACGTACCCGGGCCGGATTGTCGAATAAAACGATCATCACAAAAGACGATATTCTGAAAGAACGCCGTGTAGAATTTGCTTTTGAAGGCGATTACTGGTTCGATATTCAACGGCAGGGATTCGCTAAAGCAAAACAAATGATAGAAGCGCAGAACAGGGGTGAAGCTAATGCGCCTGCTAAAGTGACATTTGAAGAAAAGTATATGTACCTGCCTGTTCCTGCCGCTGAAATAGTGCAGGACCCGGAACTGGCTAAAGACCCGGTTAGCTATTATTAATGAATTCAAAACTGATTGTAACTATGAAAAAGTTATTCTGCTATAAATATTTTCTGATCGTCTTGATTGCCTCATTGGGATTAACGTTGGATGCGTGTAAAAAAGATAAAGACGGCAGCCCCGGTGTAAAAGCCGGTAACCCCGTCGCTGAAAATTTAACGCCGTCAACGGCATCGGGTGGAACCCTGCTTACGCTTACAGGCACGGGACTGGGCGATATGCGAAAGATCGTATTTGATAAAGACAGTGTGCCTACTTCATTTTATACAACGCTTAATACAGAAGGCGCTATTATATTCAGGGTGCCAGATACCGTGTCGGGTGGTCCGCAGAATATTGTATTCACCAATAGTGCAGGTAAAACGCTATTGGTTCCTTTTAACGGTTTGGCCTTTCCCGCTGTAACCAAAGTCTCTAATTACGATTATGTTACCGGCACTCAACTGACGCTTACCGGCAATAACCTGGAAACAGTTAGTAAGGTGGTATTGAACGGCACTACCGATGGGGCTACTATTGTTTCAAAATCAAAAAAACAACTGGTGATAACCATGCCTTCAACAACGGTTGCAAGGGCCGCATTAGACATCACCAATGTAACCGGTACAACAACTACCACACAGGAGTTTGTTAATATAGATCAGGCCTTCCCCATTTTTACAGATGATTACGGTACTGGCATTGTAAATAATTCCTGGGGCGATGCAGCCTTTATTTCTACTGCAGAATTCAAAACGGGTAGCAAATCAATAGCAAAGAATTATCAAAAAGGTAACTGGCACCTGATTGGTTTTAAGAATGAGGCTGGCATTGCCCTTGATCCCGCATACAAATACCTCACCGTTTGGGTTAAAGGCGCTTCAAGAGATTACTCATTGTATATTATGTCAGACAAAGGAGTGGGTGGTTACGGAAATTATTTAGAAGAGAATAAAATTGATGTTCCGGCCAATGTATGGACCTATTTCAAGATCCCTTTATCAACCCTGAAGCTATGGGCCACCGGTTCACCCTTTAAGGAAATTGGTTTCCGGATCAAAGGACCTGATGCACAGGATGAAATATTCTATTTTGACGATATCCTTATGGTAAAATAAAATATAAAAGATCCGTACCCCTTTAGATTCATTATGGACATGTCAATAAATAATATAAAAGTTTTTATACTGCTGGCCGGGCAGTTGGGGGCTAGCTGCTCCTTTGCCCGGCCAGCAACAAAAGAATTGCCGGCCGATAAAAACGCTACTGTACAAACAGTGAACCTGTATAACAATTTAAAAAAGTTATCCCAGAAAGGGTTCATGTTCGGTCACCAGGATGATCTGGCCTATGGCGTAAACTGGCGATACGAAAATGGCAAAAGTGATGTAAAAGAGGTGGCCGGCGATTACCCGGCCGTATATGGCTGGGAGTTAGGCGGACTGGAAACAAATGAAGAAAAAAACATCGATGGTGTTCCGTTTAAAAAAATGCGTCATTTCATTAAAGAAGGATATGAGCGCGGCGGGGTGATCACCATCAGCTGGCATGCCCGCAGTCCATTGGGCGCGCCCAATGGCGCCTGGGATACTACGCATGGTACGGTGGCATCTATATTGCCTGGTGGTGTAAATCATCTATTATTTAAATCCTGGTTAGATGAACTGGCGAAATTCTTCCTTTCATTAAAAGGCTTTCAGGGTGAAGCCATACCCGTGTTATTCAGACCGTTTCATGAGTTAACGGGTAACTGGTTCTGGTGGTGTCGCAACGCATGTACACCCGAACAGTTTAAAGTATTGTGGCGGTTTACGCTGTATTACCTGCGGGAAGAAAAGAAAGTGCATAACCTGTTGTATGTGTATAATACCTCCGGCGATTTTAAAACAAAAGATGAATTTCTGGAACGTTATCCCGGTGATGATATGGTGGATATGATCAGTTTTGATACCTACCAGTATGATGACCCGCAAAAAAGCGACTGGTTTGTAAAGAACACCCATTTCCAGTTGGGGCTTATTGAAGAAATAGCTGCTGAAAAAAATAAGTTGACAGCATTGGCTGAAACAGGCTATGAACAAATCCCATTTGCCAACTGGTTTACGGAAACCTTGTCTAAAGCAATAGGGCAGCACAAAATTTCGTATGTACTGGTTTGGCGTAATCATGGATACAATCAATGGATGAAGAAGATGCATTATTACGCACCGTATAAAGGGCATGTGTCGGAAGCTGATTTTATAAAGTTCTATCAACAGGATAATACCCTGTTCGAAAAAGACGTAGCCAAAGAAAAACTATATAATTAAACCTGTAACTATATCTGTTTTTTCAGCGTACCATAATTGTAGACGCTATTGCTTTGACATTGCAGGTTTGATAACGAACTCCCTTCCCGGGCATCGAACCCAAGCGCTACAAGCTTTAGCAAAAGTTTTTGCTTTAATACAGAATATAATTTGTTGTAAGTAATTAGCAATTAAAAATTGGAAATTAGGAATTGATGAATTGTGACAGTAATTTAGAAATCGAAGTATTCATTAGCTATTGACCTTCCGGCCGGGTCATCCGGGCGGGCATTCACGATTCACCATTCACGTAAACAAAATGAAGATAACATTTCTAGACGCGAGCATTGTTTTTCTGTACCTGGCTACCATGGTAGTAATAGGTTGGATGTTACGTAAAAGAGCCCGGAAAAATAAAGAAAGTTACCTGTTAGGTGGTAAGTCACTACCATGGTATATGCTGGGTTTAAGCGATGCCAGTGACATGTTCGATATTAGTGGTACTATGTGGATGGTTGCCCTGTGTTTTGTGTATGGTATGAAATCTATTTGGATTCCCTGGTTATGGCCTGTATTCAACCAGGTATTTATGATGATGTTCATCTCGAAATGGGTACGCCGGTCAAATGCCAGCACGGGGGCCGAATGGCTGGTAACGCGTTTTGGGTCCAGCGGCCGCGGCGTAAAAAGTTCTCATAATGTCGTAGTGGCCTTTGCACTGTTAAGCTGCTTTGGTTTTTTAGCTTATGGCTTTGTTGGCCTGGGTAAGTTCATTGAAATATTCGTTCCATGGAATATGGTGGCAGCATATGTGCCGTTTGCTGTTGCACCGGAATATGTGCCGCATTTGTATGGTATTGTATTTACCCTGTTTGCCATGTTTTATTCAATATTAGGGGGCATGCACAGCATTGTGCTGGGCGATGTGATCAAGTATATTATCATGACCGTAGCGTGCATTTCCATTGCGGTTATTGCCATGATGCGGTTACATACTACCGGTACCGTGCTGGCTGTACCCGATGGCTGGACCACTCCCTTTTTCAATTGGCATTTAGATCTGGATTGGAGTAACCTGGTGCCGGATGCCAATAAAAAGATAACGGAAGACGGATTTGGGTTGTTTGGATTTTTCTTTATGATGATGTTGTTCAAAGGGATCTTTGCCAGCCTGGCCGGGCCTGCTCCCAATTACGACATGCAAAAGGTATTGTCTACCCGTTCGCCGAAAGAAGCGAGTAAAATGTCGGGATTCGTATCCCTCATCTTGCTGCCGGTGCGGTATTCCATGATCATAGGCCTTACCGTACTCGCATTATTATATTATAATCAGCTTGATCTGCACGGTGCTACCGGAACTGATTTTGAAAAGATATTACCGGCTGCCATCAATAATTTTTTGCCGGTAGGGATTTTGGGATTGGTGCTTACCGGTTTACTGGGCGCGTTCATGGGCACATTCTCAGGTACCCTGAATGCAGCACAGGCTTATATAGTGAATGATATTTACTTAAAATATGTAGATCCCCATGCGAGCACTAAAAAAGTAATAACGGTAACTTATCTCGTAGGGATTGTAGTTGTGGCCATTGGTGTAACGCTGGGTTTTTTTGCAAAGGATGTAAACAGTGTATTGCAATGGATCGTAGGCGCTTTATATGGCGGATACATTGCAGCCAATATGCTGAAGTGGTATTGGTGGCGGTTTAATGCCAGTGGATTTTTCTGGGGTATGGCCAGTGGTATTATAGCAGCCCTGGTATTCCCTTATATTTTTGAAAATACCTTACCTCTATATAGCTGGCCGCTGTTGTTTTTGATCTCCCTCGCCGGCTGTTTTATCGGAACCTTTTCGGCACCGCCCACAGAAGAAGCCGTGCTGAAACAATTTTATAAAACCGTAAGGCCCTGGGGTTTTTGGAAACCCATACTGGCAAAAGTAATTATTGAAGATCCGACTTTTACGCCAAATAAAGGATTCAAAACAGATATGTTCAACGTAGTACTGGGTATCATAGGACAGTGTTGTTTAACCATACTGCCTATGTATATCGTATTATGGATGAAGCTGCCATTGTTGATCACCATTGCCATACTGGTGATCATTATATTGATCTTAAAAAGAACATGGTGGAATAAACTGGAAAACTAATCAGACTTTAAAATTGAAATGTAATGGATAAGAATTTTTTGAAGCGGCTGGAAATGCTGAAAACATCGCACGAGAAATTAATTAACCGTACCAACCAAAAAGTAGAAGAAGAGAACGGTATTTATTGCCGGTATAAAAACCCGGTGTTGACGGCCTGTCATACACCTTTGATGTGGCGATATGATCTGAATGCCGAGACCAATCCCTATTTAATGGAACGGTTCGGTATAAACTCAGTATTGAATGCCGGTGCTATTAAACTGCATGGAAAATATCATTTGATAGCGCGGGTAGAAGGCGCCGACCGGAAATCTTTTTTTGCCGTAGCGGAAAGTGATAATGGCATTGATGGTTTCAGATTTTGGGATTACCCGGTGTTGATGCCACAAACAGACATAGAGGATACCAATATCTACGATATACGAGTGGTGCAACATGAAGATGGCTGGATATATGGATTGTTCTGTACTGAACGCCGGGATCCTTTTGCACCCCCTTCTGATCAATCTTCTGCTATTGCACAATGCGGCATTGCACGCACAAAGGATCTGAAGCAATGGGAACGGCTCGCCGACCTTAAAACACCTTCTCCCCAGCAACGCAATGTGGTATTACATCCCGAATTCGTTGACGGACAGTACGCATTTTATACCCGGCCGCAGGATGGGTTTATTGAAGCAGGAACTGGTGGTGGCATCGGATTTGGGTTAAGCAATTCGATGGAGAATGCAGTCATTCATAAAGAAGTGGTAGTTGATAAAAGGGTATACCATACCATTTCTGAAGCAAAGAATGGATTAGGGCCTCAGCCTATAAAAACACCCAGCGGCTGGTTGCATCTGGCGCATGGCGTACGAAATACAGCCGCTGGTTTGCGGTATGTGTTATATGTGTTCATGACCGACCTCAACGACCTGTCGCGTATAATTTATAAACCTGCTGGCTATTTTATTGCACCGGAAGGCGAAGAGCGGGTAGGGGATGTATCGAACGTGGTATTTGGTAATGGCTGGACTGTTGATGACAATGGACGGGTGTTGATTTATTATGCCTCATCCGATACCCGTATGCATGTAGCTGAATCAACCATTGACCGGCTTGTAGATTATGTGATGCATACGCCGGCAGATGGCTATACTTCCGCCGCTTCGGTACGAACCTTGTATAGAATAATTGATAACAATAAGATGGTGCAGCAGGATATGTAATACCTCAAAAAAAAGTGCTATAATAGTTTCATGAACGGGTCTCTATTAAAAAGCGAATTGCAACAGGAACTGCATGCCATTCTTGATTACTGGATAAAAAATGCAATAGATGAAGTGCAGGGCGGTTTTTGTGGCCGGATAGATAACGACAATATCTGTTATGCCGATGCGCCCAAAGGTTGCGTGTTGAATGCCCGTATTTTATGGACCTTCTCTGCTGCCGCTAACATAACAAATGATTGGCGATTTGCAACCATGGCCAACCGGGCTTTTGCCTATATCCGCGATCATTTTGTTGATGCAGCATATGGCGGGGTATACTGGAGTGTGACCAGTGGTGGTGAAATACACGATGCCAAAAAACAGGTATATGCTTTGGCGTTTGTAGTATATGCCTGCAGCGAATATTACATAGCCATGCACCAGGAGCCGGCAAAGCAGCTCGCCATTGAATTGTATAACTTGATACAGGAAAAAAGTTATGACCCGGTGCAGGGTGGTTATTTCGAGGCATTTTCGCGCGACTGGCAACCGCTTGAAGATCTGCGGTTGAGCAATAAAGACGCTAATGAGAAGAAGACGATGAATACGCACCTGCATATTCTTGAAGCATATACCTGTTTATATAAAATATGGCCCGATCAGCAGTTGAAACAACATATCAGGCAGCTGCTGGTTAATTTTGATGAGCACATCATCGATCAACATACCGGTCACCTGCACTTGTTCTTTGATGAGAACTGGCAGGTGAAGAGTGATACGGTTTCGTATGGGCACGATATAGAAGCCAGCTGGTTATTACTGGAAGCGGCGGAGGCTATTACCGATGAAACTTTGATCACAAGAATGAAAACGCTGGCCATTAAAATGGCGGAGGCAGTGATCATTGGCCTCGATACCGACGGGGGATTGTGGTATGAGTATGAAGCGGCACATAACCGGTTGATCAAAGAGAAACATTGGTGGCCACAGGCGGAGGCGCTGGTAGGGTTTTATAATGCATGGCAGATCAGCGGCCGCCATGAATTTCTGCAGTACGCCTATAATAACTGGGCTTTCATTAAGCAATACATCCGCGATAATAAAAATGGTGAATGGTTCTGGGGCGTTAACGAAGATCATTCCATTATGCAGCACCAGGATAAAGCAGGTTTGTGGAAATGCCCATACCACAATGCCCGCGCCTGTATGGAAATTATTCGTAGAATAGGGCGACGGCAGGATGAAGATTGAATGTGTGTTTCTGACTTTAAGCCGGTAGCGATTTACGAAATCCGGGCATACTAAAATTTTTCCTGGTTATTCAATCAAAAGAAGGACTGCTTGAGGTCGGGGCCCTACCTGTATGGGGTCTCTTCAACAATTTCTCCGATACTTGTCCGAGTCTTGTCCGACTCTCGTCCGACTATAGTGGGATGAGAGTCGGAGGATGATCGGATTATTATTGGATTTTTACATGTACCATCCCGAATCCGGTAGGGATCAATCCCAAACTTGACTATAATGATTGTTTTTGTAGAAGGTCACCCCTTGCGTTTCATACTTCCTAAAAATAGGAAAGAGGGAGAACCCTCTTTTCCGTTTTTATTTATGCCCTCAAAGCATAAAAGCATTAAATGAGTTATATAGTGTTCAGCCAACGGCTGTATTAGACTGGGTGCGGGTATTGTCAAAGATACATTTAACAGCTTAGGAAAAATACGAAAAAAAATGGGCAATTATAATGGATCTGTTAATAATATTTTTATCCTGATCTGATAGTTACATATTAACTGCTATGCATATACCTGCTATACAGCCATTGATTGAAGTAATTCGACAGGAGCTAAATTGATATAGTCTGTTATGTAGTGAATAATATTATTGTATTGGGCAAACTCCTCTTTATCATGCAACAAGGTTAGTACTACCGACGGCATGCCCGCATTTTGCGCCGCTTCTACACCCTTTGGTGCATCTTCAAAGACCAGACAATTACCCGGCGCTATGCCTAATTGTTCCGCCGCTTTCAGGTATGTTTCCGGATGGGGTTTGCTGATCTGCACATCCTCGCCACTGACAATGCCCTTGAAGAAATGCCTGATATTCAGGTTATCCACCGCAAAATCAATATTGAACATGGTCGCCGCCGACCCAATGGCCATCGGAATGTTTAACGCATGCGCTTTCTCCAAAAATTGTTGTAACCCGGGTATCAGTTGCAGGTACGGCCGGTACTCCTGCTGGTAACGTTTTTCTTTTTCTATACTAAGCCGGTCCATTTCTTCGGGTGTAAACCGGTCTTTTCCAAATACGCGGACCAACAACTCGGTGTTTTTGCCATACATATGGCTCTTCGTTTCCTCCCAACTTAAATTAGCGCCCAAATCATCG
>DASUVL010000742.1:0-7275 GCA_036379015.1 Niastella sp. | reverse complement strand
TGGTCAATGGTGAATGGTGAATAGGCAGTATCAACCGGGAAACGACAATCGCAAACGTAAAAAAGCTGCACCCAATACAGCTTGCGGTTGCATGCTACATTAAGCGTCCGTTTATCTTTATTTTGGAATTTGCTTTTTGTTTTTTGTGATTTTTTCTCTTTGTCTCGTTGCTTTTATTCCTTGTTGCCTTCTGCCTTCCCAAACGGTAATTTCCGTATTCTTTTGCCCGTAGCAGCAAAGATTGCATTACATACAACGGCTGCAATCGGTGGCAGGGCTGGTTCGCCCAACCCGGTTGGTGCCTCATTGGTGGCAATAAATTGCACTTCTACATCTAATGGGGCATCCTGCATGCGCAACATTTTATACGTATTGAAGTTTTTTTGTTGAACAGCGCCTTTGTCAAAGGTGATCTCCGTAAACCAGGCATGGCCCAGTCCATCTACCACAGCACCCTGTACCTGGTTTTCAGCGCCACTCAGGTTCACCACCTGTCCGCAGTTGACGGCGCAATACACTTTGTGTACTTTGGGTTTGCCATTCACTATAGATATTTCAGCCACTTCGGCCACATAGGTACTAAATGAGTAATACGCTGCAAAACCTTTAAACCGGCCAGGTGTTTTCTTTTCCCAGTTACTCATTTGGCGAACCAGGTTGATGACGCCTTTAAACTTTTCAATATCGTAGTTTACTTTACCCACCGGGTTCGTTTTTGCCCGCTCCAATAATTCAAGGCGAAATGCAATGGGGTCTTTTTTCAGTTCATGCGCTATTTCATCCAGGAAACTTTGCTCCGCAAAACCAATAGCATTATGCGTAGGCGCACGCCACGGTCCGGTTTGTATGTTGGAAGTAAGTCCATGACCATCGACGCGGTAATTGGTTAATGCACCGGCTGGAAAATTATCGGGCGCGGCGGCACGACCGTTCAATGCTGCTGCAGTCAGGTACCAGCCATCGAGTTCGTTGTTGTTATTGATAGCCGCGCGATAGCGATACATACCATTGGGGCGGTAAAAATCGCCCTGCATATCATCCTCGCGTGTCCATAACATTTGTATAGGCGCTTTGGCAACAGAGGAGATCAACGCTGCTTCCACGGCATTATCGCTGCGCAGTTTTCTGCCAAAACCGCCGCCTTGCCGCGGCAAGCCCAGTGTAATATTTTCTTCGGCAATGCCTAATGCTTTGGCAACATCGGTGCGAACCCTGCCTGGCACCTGTGTTGGTCCATACAGGTCGGCTTTGCCATCACGTACATCGGCAAAAAAGTTGATCGGCTCCATTGGCGCATGGCTAAGGATGGGCACTTCATAAATGCTCTCTATCACTTTCTTTGCTTTGCTCAATGCTTGCTCTGCATCGCCATCATTGCGATCGGGTTTTTCGCTTTTTTGTTGTATTAAGTTTTTATAAGTGGCTACATGTTCTGTGGTGCTTTCCAATTTACCGGTATCTTCCCATTCTACTTTCAATGCATCGCGTCCTTTTTTAGCGGCCCAGGTATTGGTGGCGAGAACGGCCACTACCGTATCAGTACGCACTACATTTTTTACCCCTGGAATTTTGCGGGTTTCGGTATCATCGAATGATTTCAATTTCTTACCAAAGGCCGGCGGCCGTGCTACCATGCAATAGAACATGCCTTCGCGGCGGGTATCAATACCAAACAAAGGTTTGCCAGTGAGAATATTTTTATTGTCGACATTCTTAATGCGTTTGCCGATGATCTTAAAATCTTTCGGGTCTTTCAGTTTGATGTTATCCGGTACCGGCATAGAAGCCGATTTGGAAGCCAGTTCACCATAGCTGAGTTTTTTGCCGCTGGGTGTATGAATAACATAGCCATTCTCGGTCATGCATTCGGTTTCAGGTACATTCCAGGTTTGCGCCGCAGCAGCGACCAGCATATACCGGGCAACGGCGCCGGCTTTTCTGATGGGTTCGTACCGCACACGAATAGCGCCGCTACCACCGGCCGATTGGTTACCATATTTGTCTTTATGAAAATCTGCCTGGTTGATGACCACTTTATTCCAGTCTACATCCAGCTCTTCGGCCAGCAACATAGGCAAAGATGTTTTTACTCCTTGTCCTATCTCGGGGTTAGGCGCCATCAGGGTAACAATGCCTTTGGTATCAATAGAAAGATAGGCATTTGGGGAGAAGAACGGGGCATCGGCTACGGTTTCAGCCGTAGCATTGGCCAGCAGCTCAAAACCAAACAATACGCCGCCGCCGGCGAGGGAAGTTATTCTTAGGAAGTTTCTTCTTGATATGTTAGTTGGGACTTGTTTCATTTGGTAGTTTTTTGTGCAGCTGAATGAATGGCCTTACGTATACGAACATAAGTTCCGCAACGGCAGATGTTACTCATGGCCGCATTGATATCTTCATCGGTGGGGTGCGGTTTTCTTTTTAACAAGGCTACCGCGGCCATCACCTGGCCACTCTGGCAATAACCACACTGGGCAACATCCATTTCATCCCAGGCCTGTTGTACCGGGTGATCTCCTCCTTCGCTTAATCCTTCAATGGTGGTGATCTTATTGGCGCCCACTGCCGAAACGGGGTAGGAGCAGGAGCGGATGGCATTATCATTCATCAGTACCGTACAGGCCCCGCATTGGGCAATACCGCAGCCATACTTGGTGCCTACCAGGTTCAGCTCATCGCGCAATACCCAAAGCAGGGGGGTATCGGGCAGTACATCAACGGTATGTTTTTTATTGTTGACGGTGATCGTAATGGAAGCCATGATATTGGTTTTGATAAAATTAATAAAATCACAGATATATGACGACAGAATATGAAGGACGGTTGTGCCCGGACAAAAAATGTTAGCCAGGCTGAATGTAGGGGTAATTAAGGTTAATTTTTGGGGGCGGCTGAACGGGTATAATGCAAACAGGTAGATCATGCGATCCACCTGTTTGGAGAAGTAGTAAGTGGTAAGTTTTAAGTCTTTACTTATTACATATAACTTACAACTTATTACTCTTTTAAGCATGTTCTGCCAATTCCTTAACCTTTTGCAAGGCTTTTGGAAAGGTGTCGGTAAACATGTCTTTATGTTGCTCGTCGATATCCAGGTCTACAATCAGTTCTGTTTTTCCCTTTACGTCTTTCAACGTATAGGTTTCATGGGCGCCGGCCCAGGTCTTCACGTCCTCGCTTTCTGTATCTTCAACGCCGTCTTTTACAACGCCCAGGTGTTTAAAGCTCATGAATTCATTGGGGATGGCATCATCAATTTGGGAAACCATGCCCATGCCTTTACCATCGAGGAACAACACTTTGCTGCCCTTTTTCCAGTCGGTTACAGCATGTGATCCTTCAGAAAAGGGTTTGGTCCATGCCTGGTAAGTATCATCGGCCCATAATACATTCCATACTTTTTCGCGTGGTGCGTCAATGGCGATTTTAAATTCCTGCTTTTCCATAAGTGCAATTTTTTTTTATTAATGAATCAGGTTTGTTGTATGATATAAAGGTGATGCAAATTTCAAACCTGAACGGGGGGTAGTTGGGACAATTTAAGGGGTCAATTGCGACAGGGAGAAGAAGGAGGTAAGAAGTAGGACGTAGGAGGTCGGAGGTCAGAAGTCTGAAGTCGGAGGTCAGAAGTCTGAAGTCGGAGATCAGAGGTCAGAAATAGGAAGTCGGAGGTCAGAAGTAGGAATCTACAGCGTAAAAAAAATGCGATCCGCCAGCTGGCGGACCGCATTGGGCTGAATTGTGCTTACCTATTAAATAGTTGCATCCTGTATAATGGCATCGGGCGCCTGTGTTTTTACAGACAGAATACCATTATTAAGGCCGCTTTCGCTTTCGTACAGCTCGCTAACGCCAATGGTTTGGCCGTTAACCGCTTCCAGGGTGAAATAGAATTTACCGTTAGAGGCGGTTTTCCGGTCGTATTTGTTTTCATCCGGAGCATTGCGTTTTACCGACTCGATCCCGTTCTGACAGTTTGATTTTGTAGAATAGCCTTCGCTTGTGAGGATGGTTTCGCCATTGCCGGCTTTTAAATTAAACTGAAATTCGCCATTCACGCGTTTGGTGATTACAAATTTACCCATAACATCAAGGTTTTTGGTTCTGAATAATCCGGCCTGATTAGTAGCCGGTGTCAATGGTATTTAAGACTAACTATTACGTATAATATAAAAATACAGATATTGTTTATATGTGATGCAGGTTTAACGAAACTGGTGGAAGTTTTGATTTTGATCAATTGAAGGAACGGATTGGCAGTAGTTTGGTATTAAATCTTGAGTAGTTTTTATCGTATCAGGATTATGGTGCCGGTTATAATTAATAAAGAACCCATAATTGTTTTCCAATCAACAGATTCCTTTAAAATAATTACAGAAAGGCCTATGGCAATGGCAACACTAAGTTTGTCAATAGGGGCCACTTTGGAAACAGGTCCTGTTTCCAGCGCTTTGAAATAAAAGACCCATGAAAGCCCGGTTGCAATACCTGATAATATCAGAAATAAAAGGTTGTGGCGTGTTATTAGCTTCATTTCTTTCCATTGCCCGGCAGCCAGTACTATGCCCCAGGCAATGAATAGAATTACCGTAGTTCTGACAGCTGTAGCCAGGTTACCACTAATACCTTTCAAACCCATTTTAGCCAGCACAGCGGTAATACCGGCAAAAAAAGCAGATAAAAGCGCATAATACTTCCACATAATTTACAGATTTAAAATGGCTACAAAGTTACTTTATGAAATAACCAGTGGTTTAAAAAATATTCACTGTTAGACTTATACGTAGCAAAAAATGGAATGTAAAATTTTGATCCATAACCTATATTTTTTGTTTAAACTTAGCTATATAATGAACATGGTATTCTTGCTGATAGTATGCATGGTGCTGGCAATACTATTGCAAATAGTTGATATCAAATATTTTTTGTATGCATTGTATAATGCCCTACCTTAGTATGCAATTCATTCCTCATTAATTCGTATTTGGTTAATCCAATACTTTTAACCCCTCAATGTCAGATCCTTATAGACTGGTTTAAGCTATAACCTATTTTGGCCGCCTGTACAAGCTCTGTTTCAATGTGTATCCTATCATGCCTGTATTAATCTTCTTCCTGGAAATCTATTAATAATTTTTAAATTTAAAATTATGTCATTCAATCTCATAGATTCAGTAAGGGGTCTTTTGGGAGGCGATCTCATCTCAAGGGCCAGCGCCACATTAAATGAAGATGAAACCAGGGTACAAAATGCCATGTCGGGAATTGTTCCTTCTGTACTTGCCGGTATTTTACATAAAGCCAGTTCGGGCAATGCGGGTAGTATGCTTTCAATGGCAAAGGACACAGCGAATAGTAATATGTTATCAGGTATCGGCAATTTTTTAGGTAATAATAGTTTACTTGAAAGAGGAGCTGATCTGCTGAGAGGCATATTTGGTAACCGCATGAACGATGTTATCAGTATGATCGCAAATTTTGCCGGCATCAGATCTTCCTCTGCTTCTTCGCTGATGAATGTGGCGGCGCCGGCTGCATTGGGTACTTTAGGCGCTCATGCTATTTCCACGAATATGACTGAGCGAAATTTTGTTTCTTTCCTGGATGATCAAAAAGATAGCATTATGAGGGCGTTACCTTCCGGGCTTAATCTCGCCAGTGCACTTGGTGTAAGCAGTCTTGGTAATATCGGCACTACAGTATCAAACGTAATGCCGGGCGCTACGGCACAGGTAAGGGATATGCCACGTGCAATGAGAAGATCAACGACTCCCCGCTGGCTGGTGCCTGCTATAGTAATATTAGCTGCTGTGGGTTTAATGTGGTATTTCATAAGTTTGAGAAATAACAGAAATGAAAACAACAAAATGGTGACCCATACCACCGAACCTGGCACCATGGCATCGCCGCCGCCATCTGGTGAAACCGTAAACGTAAGATTGCCGAACGGTGTTGAGATCAATGCTTATAAAAATGGGATAGAAGACCGGCTGGTTACGTTTCTAAATGATCCGGCAAGGAAGGTAGATAATAGTACCTGGTTTGACTTTGATAAACTGAACTTTGAAACCGGCAGCTCAAGGATCACCGCTGAAAGCATGCCGCAGATCAGGAATATTGCTGCCATATTGAAAGCATTCCCCAGTGCGAGTATTAAAATAGGTGGATATACCGATAAAACCGGTGATGAAACAGACAACAAGAAATTGTCACAAGCAAGAGCCGAAGCGGTGGTGGCCGAACTAAAAAATAACGGTATTACCGATGCGCAATTATCCGGCGCTGAAGGGTATGGTTCTAAATTTGCAAAAGCACCGGCTAATGCTTCCGATGAAGAAAGGAGAATGGATAGAAGAATTTCGGTAAGTGTACGTAAGAAATAAACTGTTGCATGGTATTCGAACCTGTCAGCACTAAGTATAGACTGACAGGTTTTTTTATTGCTTGCTTGTCCGGTACTGGTTCGGCGACATGCCCATCAGCTTGGTAAATAACCGCGTAAAATAGTACGGGTCTTCAATACCCAGTTTATCGGCAATTTCCTTTACCCGCAGTTCGGTAAAATGCAGGTACTGGCAGGCCAGCTGTATTTTAAGATGATTAAAATACTCAATGGGCGCAAACCCGGTTTTCTTACGGAACAGGGCCGAGTAGTGCGATGCAGAAAAATTTACCGACCGGGCTATTTCTTCCAGGGAGAGTGGTTGTGCAATATGCTGTTGCATAAAACTGATGGATAATTCTACAGGATCATCGGCATGGTCTTTTTCTACCAGGTTAAACTGATCGTCGTACAGGAACGATGAGATATAATGATACAAACAAAGGTTGGCATAACACAGGTTGTCGTTCCCATAACCACGCTCCAGGCAGGCATACATATCATCAAACAGGTCGATCCGCTTTTGTTTGAATGTTACCCGGCTGCTAAAGCCGTTCATTTTTTGCTTCAGCGCCTCCACCATTTTTTTGGAGAGCGGCCCGGTAAAATGGACCCAATAAATTGTCCAGCTATCTTCTTCTGCCGATGAATAGCTGTGGGCCGAACCGGCCGGAATGATAATAAATGATCCCGGTTGCAGGGCATAATTACCTTTCTGCACCTGCACCTTTCCTTTTCCTTCCAGGCAATAAATAAGAATATGCTGATCGCTGCCATGCGTGCGCTGCCGGTAATGGTATTTTGCCTTGGGATAATAGCCGATATCGGTAATGTAAATTCCCGATGCAATGGAGTTGCTGCTACTGAACTCCGAAAGGATCTTCCGGGGTAAC
>DASUVL010000741.1:0-8560 GCA_036379015.1 Niastella sp. | reverse complement strand
AGACCTCTTTAAAATGCTTTTGAAAGCTGCGCTGAAAGATCACTTCAGCAGGCTTCAGTGTGTGCAGTAATTTATCAATGTATTCTGCATTGCCTTCGGCTACAAAAAACTCACCGGTAGAGATATCGAGGAATGCAATACCGGCATTGCCTTCTGGTGTAAAATGAATGCCTGCCAGAAAATTATTGCTGTTATGCTCCAGCATTTTATCATTGGTGGCTACCCCGGGTGTCACCAGTTCGGTTACCCCGCGTTTCACAATACCTTTTGCTGTTTTGGGGTCTTCGAGCTGATCACAGATAGCTACCCGATAACCGGCCCGTACCAGTTTGTGCAGGTAGGTATCGAGGGCATGGTGCGGAAAACCTGCCAGTTCGCTGCTGAAAGCCGCGCCATTATTTCGTTTGGTAAGGGTAATACCCAGCACCTGCGAAGTGATGACGGCGTCTTCGCCAAAAGTTTCGTAAAAATCACCAACTCTGAACAACAACACAGCATCCGGATATTTTTGTTTAATAGCCCGGTGCTGTCCCATTAAAGGAGTTTCTGTAGTAGCTTTTGACATGGTGGGCAAATATAAAAGGTTTGACAGCGGTTTAGAAAAGCCACTTTAGGGATGTGGAGAAATTGGGGAAGAAAAGAAGCCGGAAGCCGGAAGTCAGAAGCCGGAAGTCAGAAAATACAGACTCTTCAGACTTCGGACTTCAGACTTCGGACTTCTTAATTACCTTTGCCCGATGCGCAAGTTGAGCATGGATGAACTGAACCGCAAATCGGTTCATGAATTTAAAGAAGCGGAGAAAATGCCCGTGGTGGTGGTGCTGGATAATATCCGCAGCATGCACAACGTAGGCAGTGTATTTCGTACGGCGGATGCTTTTTTATTGCGGGGTATATATCTGTGCGGGTATACACCACAACCGCCGCACCGCGATATTCATAAGACCGCTTTGGGCGCTACAGAAACGGTGGAATGGAAATATGCAGAAACCACCGTTGAGGCGGTGCAAAGGCTGAAGGATGATGGCTACCAGGTTTATGCGGTTGAGCAGGTACAAAGCAGCATTCCTTTACACCAGTTCGATATGAATTCCCGCTCTGGTGGCACACCGGTAGCGGTTGTGTTTGGTAATGAAGTGAGTGGGGTAGAACAGGAAGTGATTAAGCTATGTGACGGCTGCATTGAGATTCCCCAACTGGGCATGAAACATTCCCTGAACATCTCCGTAGCAGCCGGAATTGTACTATGGGAGTTGGTGAGAGGTAAAATATCGAATATTGAATAATAAATATTGAATGTTGAAGGCGAAAAACTTCAACATTCGACATTGAAAATTCAGTATTCAACATTTACAACGCTGTATTCCCTTCGATATTTAACATTCGATATTCAATATTCAATATTCAACAATGAGCGCCGTTAAGAAATACCTGAGCCTGATCAAATTCTCGCACACCATTTTCGCAATGCCATTTGCGTTGATCGGGTTTTTTCTGGCTTTGGGCAGACATCAGTTTGTTTCACAATGGAATTTAAACAAAGCAATAGGATGGAGCGAAGTAAGCTGGTGGGAAAGCGATTCACGAAATTTTATTTTAGCAATTAAGTTTACGCTCGTCATCCTCTGCATGATCTTTGCCCGCAGCGCCGCCATGGCCTTCAACCGCTATCTCGACCGCCACTTTGATGCACAAAACCCAAGAACGGCCATCCGGGAAATACCGGCCGGTATTTTAAAAGCAAACAACGTCTTGTGGTTTACTATCATTTGCAGCGTGTTGTTTGTGGTTTGTACCTGGTTCATCAACCGGCTTTGTTTCTTTTTGTCACCGGTGGCTCTATTTGTGGTCTTATTTTATAGTTATACAAAACGGTTTACCCCGTTGTGCCACCTCGTGCTGGGACTTGGTTTGTCGCTGGCGCCTATAGGGGCCTACCTGGCAGTGACCGGCGAGTTTGCTTTGTTGCCCATCCTGTTTTCATTCACCGTCATTTTTTGGGTGAGCGGGTTCGATATCATTTATGCATTGCAGGATGAGGAGTTCGATAAATCGAAACAATTATATTCCATTCCCGCCTGGTTGGGCAAAACAAAAGGATTGCGGGTGTCGGAGTTGTTGCATGTATTGAGCGCCGCCTGTGTGATCACCGCGGGTGTACTGGGACATTTTCATTGGTTGTATTGGGTGGGCGTTGCCATATTTGTAAGTATGTTGGTGTACCAGCATTCCATTGTAAAACCAACCGATCTGCGCCGGGTGAACCTGGCCTTTATGACGGCGAATGGTATTGCCAGTGTGGTATTTGCAGTGTTTGTGATAACTGATTTGTTGTTACTGTCAGCTGGAAATGGGGACTGGAATCTAAATCTGCCACACAACTAATAACCTTATCACGAATGGCCCGAATACTCTCCATAGATTATGGCTTAAAACGTACCGGCCTTGCCGTTACCGATCCATTGCAGATCATTGCAACAGGATTAACAACGGTAGAATCGCCCAAGCTGATCCCATTTTTGAAAGATTACTTTACAAAGGAACCCGTGGAGTTGATCATTATGGGCGAACCGAAAAACTGGGATGAGTCGGATACACATGCCACGCCGCTGGTGAAGAAAGCGGTGGAAAAACTGAAGAAGGAATTCCCTGCCATTCCTATAAAAATGGTAGATGAGCGCTATACGTCCAAACTGGCTTCCCAGGCTATGGTCGAAATGGGGATGAAGAAAATGCAGCGTCGGAACAAAGCCCTGATCGACGAAATTGCCGCAACCATCATGTTACAGGAATATTTGCGGAGTATCAGTTGATTATCAAGGTGAATGGTCAATGGTGAATGGTGAATAGGCCTGCTTAATTTTGAGCTTCGCTATTATTTCGAAGCCCACACCGTCGGGTATTATTGACCATTGACCATTCACCATTCAGATTCTTTGAAGTAAATTTGCAAGCTGAAATTAAGAAACACCGTTAAAAATCAAGGAAACTGATATCATGATATTACCGATCGTAGCATATGGTGCTGATATTTTGAGGACTACAGGGAAGGAAATCACCCCCGACTATCCCAATCTGGCTAAATTGATTGAAGATATGTGGGAAACAATGTATGCCAGTAACGGCGTAGGGTTGGCGGCGCCCCAGATCAATAAAGATATTCGCCTGTTCGTAATGGACAGCCAGCAGATATTTGAAAACCAGGATGAGGATGAAAAAGGGAAATACCCCGATGAGCCTGGTATTAAACAGGTATTCATAAATGCCAGGGTAAAAGCCCTCAACGGCGAAGTGTGGGCATATAACGAAGGCTGTTTAAGCATTCCCAAGATCAGGGAAGATGTATCGCGTAACGAATCCGTAACAATTTCATATGTGGATGAGAATTTTGTTCCATATGAAAAAACATTCAATGGTATTACTGCCCGTGTCATTCTTCATGAATACGATCATATAGAAGGAAAATTGTTTATAGATTACCTGAAGCCGTTGAAGCGAAAATTATTGCGCGGTAAACTGGATGATATATCCAAAGGCAAGGTTCGGGCTGATTATAAAATGATTTTCCCTAAATAGTGTTATGATGTTACCGGGATGCTGGCGCGTAATTATTTTTCTCATTATTTCTTGTCCCCTTTTTGCGCAGGATTCCCTGGTTACTGTTCAAAATAAAACAGTCACCCTGAAAGAAGTGGTTGTTAGGAACAACCTCAATGTGGCTGCTTTTATTGAACGCATCAAAAATGACACTACGTTCTACAAAGCATTCCGCAACCTGAAAGTGCTCGGTTATACGTCGCTGAATGACATCAGGATGTTTGATAAAAAAGAAAAGGTTACGGCTTCTTTGTACAGTAAAACCCGGCAACATGTAAACAACGGTTGCCGCTATACCCAGGTGCTGGAAGAACAAACCAGCGGCGATATATACGATAAACATCACCAGTTCAACTATTATACAGCCGGCATGTATGCCGGTTTATTTTTTGCCGTAGATACTATTTGCGGCGAAACCAATATTGTAACCAATGCGGCCTTTAGCACCCAGGGCAAAAGCGGACTGGCCAAACACAAAGAACAACTGAAGATGTTGTTCTTTAATCCGGGTAAAAAGATACCTGGCATTCCGTTCATTGGAAATAAGGTCGCTTTGTTCGATGATGAGGTGGCTGCCCGTTATGATTTTACTATTGATATGGATGCCTTTAAAGGCGAAATGTGTTATGTGTTTACCTGTAAACCACGGGCCGACTTACCGGGTAATGAAAAAGATAAGATCGTAGTGAACGACATGACCACCTGGTTCCGTATAGACACCTGGGAAATTGTTGCCCGCAACTACGATCTCAGCTATAGTGCCGGTATATACGATTTTAACGTACGCATGGAAGTTGAGATGACGAAATTCGGCACCTACCTTGTTCCAAAAGTGTTGCGGTACAATGGCAATTGGGATGTGGTGATGAAGAAAAGAGAGAGATGTACATTCACTGCTACGCTGTTCGACTTTACCCAATAAGGCTTAACGCAAAACGCTTAATGCTGAACGCTGGTTCCTGTATTGGCATTATGCGTTCGGCGTTAAGCGTTCTGCTAATTGTTACATTAACTTAACTAATGTTCTTCGTTCTGGCATACCCTCTCCACTTCTCAAACAACTTCTGCATGTCCTCAGGCATTTCGCTATTGAACACCACTTCTTTGCGCGAGCGCGGATGAATAAAGCCGATGGTCTTGGCATGCAGGGCATGCCGGGGACAAATGGAAAAGCAATTATCTACAAACTGTTTGTATTTGGTGAAAACGGTCCCTTTTACAATTCTGTCACCTCCGTATAATTCATCGTTAAACAATGGGTGACCCATGTGCTTCATATGCACCCGTATCTGGTGGGTTCGACCTGTTTCCAGTTCGCATTGAACGACGGTCACATAGCCAAGGCGTTCCAGCACTTTGTAATGCGTAGTGGCATCCTTGCCATATTCACCATCGGGGTAGGCGTCGAATATTTTGCGAAAGCGCTGGTGCCGGCCAATATGCGCTCTGATGGTTCCGGAATCTTCAGCTACATCGCCCCAAACCAGGGCAATGTACTGGCGGTGAATGGTATGATCGAAAAATTCTTTGGCCAGGCAGGTTACGGCTTTTTCTGTTTTGGCCAGCACCATTAAACCGCTGGTGTTTTTATCAATACGATGCACCAACCCGAAGCGGGGCAGGCTATCAGCTGAAATGTGGCTGTTCTGTTGCTGTAAATACCAGGCTACGCCGTTAATGAGCGTACCGCGGGGGTTACCGCTGGCCGGATGCACAACCAATCCAACCGGTTTATTAATGATCAGTATATCCTCGTCTTCAAAGACAATGTTCAATGCCATTTGTTCCGGAATGATCTCTTCCCCATGCATCTCTTTGTCGGAGTATACAATGATCTCTTCGCCTGGCTTTATTTTGTGATTGGCCTGTACGGATTTGCCATTTACGGTAACGCGGCCGCTTTCAATATTCTGCTGCACTTTGTTCCGGGATGCACCCTCAATGCGGGCCACCAGAAATTTATCGAGCCGCATGGGTTCCTGCCCCTTATCTACCACCAAACTGAATCGTTCATAGAGCTGCTCTTCGGTCCCTTCCGCACTCTCTGCATTTTCATCCTGATCCTTAAATGTATTGGCATCCTTTATAGTCATGGGGTATCACAGTTTGTGGCAAAGGTAAGCAACCACGGGGAGTTGTATAAAGTAGTACATTTGTTATTATATGAAAACCAGTATAAAACAGGGAGTATTCTTCCGCGATCTGGGTCAAATTGAGTACCGGGATGCCTGGGATCTGCAGGAAAAGCTGTTGCAGGAAAATGTACAGGTGAAATCCGAACTCAGAAGCATGCTGGCTGCACTGGAAAGCCAGGCCGTCCCGACTGCGTCGGGAGTCTCGGCCAAGCCGGGAGAAATTGATATTGAAGATGTTACACCTTCTACCAACCATTACCTGCTCTTTGTTGAGCATCCGCCTGTTTACACGCTGGGTAAAAGCGGCGCCATTGAAAATGTGCTGATCAGCGAGGAAGAAAGAGCGGCTAAAGGCATTAGTTTTTACAATACCAACCGCGGTGGCGATATTACTTTTCATGGTAGGGAGCAACTGGTGGGATATCCCATACTGGACCTGGAAAAATTCTATACAGACATTGGCAAATACCTGCGTAACCTGGAAGAAGTGATCATAGCCACCATGGCCGATTATGGGTTGAAAGGGGAGCGGTCGCCCGGTGAAACAGGCGTATGGCTCGATGCAGCTGTTCCGGGAAAAGAACGGAAGATCTGCGCTATGGGTATTCGCTGCAGCCGGTGGATCACCATGCATGGCTTTGCTTTCAATGTAAATACCGATCTGTCTTATTTTGATTATATCATTCCCTGCGGCATACAGAACAAACAGGTTACCTCAATGGAAAAAGAATTAGGTCAAAAGCTCGATATGAATGAGGTGAAAGAAAAGGTGAAGTTTCACTTTGAGAGAGTCTTTGATGTTGAATTGATAAGCTGAGGTGCTAATGAATAAAGCTTAAAGCTATTAGCTATAAGCCATAAGCAAAAGGCAAAAGATTGAATGCTGAGCAACAGGATCTGTATTTTGCTTACAGCTTTCGGCTTCCAGCTTTCAGCTAATCTCTCGGAATAAAGAACTTATGCTTCTCCTTCAGCTTCCCATCTTCATACAACTCAAATTTATACCAGCCAGCGCGTAAGAAGTTAACCTTGTCTACTAACAGGGTCGTTTCTTTTACTTCCGTGATATCAAACAGCGGAATATTTTTTTCGTCGAAGAATTTGATGGAATAATGGTGAAAGGCGACATTGGGCACGCTGATAGAAATATTGCCATCCCTTTCTGTATATACATACTTCGAAGGTTTGAATACTTCCTTGGGAACAAATACTTTTAACAATATGGTGTCTCCGGTGCTGAAGGCAATGGTATCTTTTGATTTGGTGACAACAGAATCGCGGAATTTTTTTAGGTCTTTTGCATTGATGGTTGCAACCAGGGTATCCCGTTTTTTAATAAAGTAGAATTTTTCCGGCTCAGGAGCTTTTACTACGGGCGTGGGCGCAGGTTGTAGCTTTTCTTTTATTTCTTCTGCTTGTTTCGGGGTAACACTTTCTGTAATGATCACCCGCGGGGCATTTTCTGCAGGTTGTTGTTTATTTACTATTACCCGAACGGTATCCCAAAAAGGCCGTTTAGATCGGGTGAATACAAATTTGCCATTATCAAGTACAATGAACAAGCGGTAAAATTCTTTAGCGTCCGGCGCTTTGGCATCCACAATACCATTCTGCGGCGCGGTAGGGTCGGCCATTGACAAAATAGTAGCAAAACCTCTTGTGCTGTCTTTTGAGCGTTGAACACTTATTTGCGTAACAACGGGATAATTATTATTCCAGCTGATGATAACTTTTTTGTTCCCCTTGGTAACAACGGAAAAATCAGGCAGAATACCCTGCGCCATGCCGGTGGTATATAAGGTACAAGTTAGTATTAGTAATGCTGCCAGTTTGCGCATGCGCCAATATTGAATTAATCGGTAAAGGATTTGGCGTCGCAAATATAATAGTTTTGCGATAGCGGTTTTATATTACAACTTACAGGAATGTTAATGTTCCTGCGGGCAACGACCGGTTGCCTTGTAACCCGCCGCTATGTACTACTAAAATGCGACTGCCAGGTTGAAAATAGCCTGTTTTAACCAGGTTCATGATACCAAATAACAATTTGCCTGTATACACGAAATCGGTAGGCACATCATGTTGCTTATAAATTGTATTCATAAAGCGAATCAGCTCATCGGTTTTCCGTGCATAACCGCCAAAATGATATTCGTAAAAAATGGTGTAATTTTTAAGGTTGGCTGCATATGGTTTTACAAAGGAGTTCAGGCTATTTTCGCCGGAAGGCAGTTTTAGACTGCAAATACCAATTACCTGCTGATGCGGTAAAGCGGCGCAGGCTAAACCAGCAAGCATAGTGCCGGTCCCGGTAGCGCAGCATATATGTGAATAACTTTCTATTTGTGTCAGCTGCAGGATCTCTGCGGCGCCCTGTACACCGAGGGCGCTTTGTGCGCCTTGCGGAACAATATAATAATCCGGATATTTTTTTTGTAGGGCAGGAATGATTTCCGCTTCATTGCTATACGCCGCCCGCGAAATAAACTGTAACTGCATATTGTAAAGCTGCACTTCCTGTAAGGTATCAGATAACACAGCAGGCGCTTCACCGCGAATGATACCCATGCAGGCCAAACCGGCCTGGTGACAGGCAAGGGCCGTAGCTACCAGGTGATTCGACCACGCACCGCCAAAAGTGAGGATGCCTTTTTTGTTTTGTTGCAGCGCTTCCTGGATATGATATTTTAGCTTAAACCACTTGTTGCCCGAAATAACCGGGTGAATGCGATCGAGCCGCAATATCTCCATGGATACCATCCTTTCCTGCAACAGATCGCCGGAGAGCGGCTGTACTATTGCTTTTGTTAAGTCAACCGGTTGATATA
>DASUVL010000740.1:0-17587 GCA_036379015.1 Niastella sp. | reverse complement strand
TTGATACATTTCTTTTATCATTAAAGTAATAAAAAGTTTTAACCAGCGTAGTACCGTCAGGGAATTGGGGCATGCCATCATGCACGGCGGTGATCCTTTGTTTGGCTGGTACTTTGATCAATCGTTGTTTTTCGGCATGATCAGTAAATAAACCAGTAGCCAGTTCGTACAAGTGAAAGCCATTACCGGGTGTAAGCATAGCGCGGTCGCCTGTAAATATATTATAATCCGAAAGCTTTGGCAGCAACATACTCCCGTCTTTTGCAGTAACGGTACCGGAAGTACCAGGAATGTATGCAGCAGCAATAACGGCTGAAAGTAACAAAGTGACAACGGTTATAATGCGGTTCATAATAAAGATGATTATTATTGAAACCAAAATTATAGCTGCTGTCAGGCGGAAAATAGAACAAAACCGACACGGGGTAACAATGGGTTCCGGCCTTCCGGGATCATATCAAATTCCCGGAAGGCGGGAAAACTTCAAAAAAAGACAAAAAATATTCATTATCAAGGCAAAAAAATTTTGGCAATAATGTTGCGCCCCTTATCTTTGCAATCCCAAAACGCAATAGGGGTACAGAAAAGAGATAAAAGAAACAGCGTCAGGGAATTAGAAAGAAAAGTAAAGGGAGTTTAGCTCAGTTGGTTCAGAGCATCTGCCTTACAAGCAGAGGGTCGGCGGTTCGAGCCCGTCAACTCCCACACCAGAAAGGTTCACTGAAAAGTGAGCCTTTTTTTGTTGGCATAAACCCAACCAGTCTAAAACAATAACCGATGCCGGAGATACGGAGGATCAACCAAAAAAAAGCAAATGTTGAAACACATTATTTTCCCACTGTTCATAATTAGTTTACTGTTTGGTTTATCCGGTTGTCATAAAAACAGCTCAGACGATTCAACAAATCCAAACAATCCGCCAATTACAAATAATCCGCCAATTATAGATAAGGATTCAGGATCGTTTCTGGCATTAGTCAACAACAAAGAATGGCACCCAATTTACCATAGCGCCATATATTTTCCCAAATGGAACCAATTATACATATCAGCATCTGATACTAACATCCTCCATAGTAATAAACCTACATTATATGGTGGAATTAATCTGGACGCCGGCAATCTGTTAAAAAAATACCTGCTGCAGCCAAATGGAGAAAACACTTTCCGGCTTACTTATACCGGTGATGCTACCTATACCGGCGATTTTTTTTCGGATCATAACATGGCCGATGCAGGCGGCTCTTTTACCCTGACTAAATTCGATACTGTTAAAAAAACAATAAGTGGAATACTACAATTCAAAGGAGGGCATCAAAGCTTGTTGAGAACAGTTGATTTTTCCTCGACAAAAATTGAAGACCTGCCATTAAAGATTGATAACCAAAATTACAATGGGAATTATGCCTCCTATACCATACAGGGGGCAACAACTGCTGACTTGAAATCAAAAGATATTTATGCTAAAATTGACTGCGTCTCAGGAACAGAGAAATCATTATATATAGGCATATGTTCGGTTTTGCAGGAATTTCCTGATGTGGGCAGGAACATTTTTATCCAGGTACCTTTAACAAATGGCAAAGGGAAATATCAGGTCTACCCGGCTTTGCCGCCCTATAATACTTGCGGCGATACCCGCATAATATCGTCTTATTGTGGACAGTATTTCTCTAAAAAGTATTTTGCGGTATCCGGAGAATTAAATATTGAAAGCATTGATGCGGCCAATAGAAAATTAGAAGCAACTTTTAATGTACAGTACCGGGATACTACCAGCAAAGGAGAAACCATTACTATTTCTAACGGTAAAGTCAGTCTGAGCACCTGGGCTAATTAGATAGCTCTTCATGAACACAACTGTTATATGAGTCCCCTACCCGCCTCATATAACAGGATATAATATACTTATCCATTTGTGGAATTGTCAAATTGCTGCATCCAGTAAATATGAAGAAAACCTATTTTTTTCTGATCATTTTCCTCCTGTTGATCTCAGCTGCGCTTTTAATCGTTTACAGTATGAGGCAGATCTCGTTGGTAACAAAATAAAAGCGCCAATAAAGAACTATTCGTTTACCTCAGGTGTATATGAATATCCAGGGACCCAAAAAATATTCATTACCCATCATTCCGGCGCTATGACGTATCGTATTGAAAAAACAATTCTAATAAATTCAGCTGCATTAACTGTTTGGAAGACATTAACAGAACCTGCCCTCATGAAACAATGGATGGGTGATGTCGAAATGGAGATCGATATTCAAACAAACTGGCAGGTGAATAGTGCGATCGTTATTTCAGGATTTCACCACCTGAAATTTGAAAATAAAGGAACCGTTTTACAGTTTGAACCCGGCCATGCGCTCAAATACAATTTTCTGAGTTCCGTATCCCGGCTGCCAGACATCCCAGAAAATTATACGATCATCGAATTTGCCCTCTCCCCTGTTGATCATCAAACTTCATTAACCCTTACAATCAGCAATTTTCCAACCGAAACCATTTACCGGCACCTCGACTTTTACTGGCGTACAACCATTGAGTTAATTAAAAATTTAATAGAAAAAAACAGTCCGTCTACAGCACACATATAACCTCCCCTCTAAAACGAAGAACAGCAATAAATCACTATTCATTACTAATGAACCATTTATGTGCAAAACCACGTTAATTAAAAAGCAACAAAAGGCTTGCTAAGCGTAGGGGATTTTTATAAATTTGTGACGGATTAAACCATAATATATGGCTATTGACGGACCGGTACGACCACAATTAGAAGAGGATACCGATGTGCTTACCACATTGGATGAACCATTCAGTTTAATTGTGTGGAATGATGAAGTAAACACCTTTGAATGGGTGATAGAAACACTGGTGGAAGTGTGCGGCCATTCAACCGAACAGGCTGAACAATGTGCTTATATCATCCACTTTCAGGGAAAATATGCCGTAAAACAAGGCTCTTACGATGAATTGAAGCCTCAATGCGATGCTATTACCGACCGCGGTATTGGTGCAACCCTTGAAGTATTGGCCTAGAAAGATCCTGCCAACGTAATACACTAACTTTTGCTTGCTGCCGATTGCCTTTAGCCTAACACATACATTCTTCTTTTTATTTATTTTTACGGCAATCAACTACCTTCCGGCATGCCTTTATTTGCTTTGGATAAAGAAATAATTTTTCCCCCTGTGCACCTCGCCGAACCGGATGGGTTGTTAGCTGTTGGTGGTGACCTATCTACCGAGCGCTTATTACTGGCTTACCGGCAAGGTATTTTCCCATGGTATGAAGGGCAACATATTTTGTGGTGGTGCCCCAACCCGCGTTTCATTTTAACACCTGCTACCCTGCGGGTAAGCAAAAGCATGAAACAATTGCTCAAAAAAGAGACTTTTACCTTCACTATTGACAAAGCATTTACTGAGGTTATCAATAATTGCAAAAGCATTGACCGTCCCGGACAAAGCGGTACATGGATCACCAATTCCATGAAGGAAGCCTACATTCGTTTATACCGGCAGGGATTTGCACATAGCGCCGAAGTTTGGCTGAATGATGAACTGGTGGGCGGTTTGTATGGGATCAAGCTGGGTAAAGTGTTCTTTGGGGAGAGCATGTTCAGCAAAATAAGTAATGCCAGCAAATATGCGTTTATCAGCTACGTGCAGCAATTACAACAGGAAGATGTTCAATTGATCGATTGCCAGGTATATACCGAGCATCTCGAAAGCCTGGGCGCGCATATGGTGCCAAGGGATGAGTTTATACAACAAATACAATCGTTAATTCCGTAAAAGGCGAGATACAATGAGCAGCCGGCAACTGCATGCAAAGCATTCTTAACAGTGGTTTGCTCCTCTCATAGATAACCAAAGCAGATCAAAAAGCACCCAGTCACCAACTGCCCATTGTGTGTGACTTGTTACTTGGCGTATGAAGCCACGGTGTAATGTTTCAGTGAAGTAACTTTCAGTTGATCATACTTAACATACACTTTCTTGTACTCACGAAACTGATCGTGATTATCCATAAAACCAACGATACATGAATATTTGTCCTCCCCTTTTTGAATAACGGGTTTTGGCACTACGCCTACGTCAGGCAAATTCAATGTATCATCGCCTTCCATCTCTTCATACTTTAATTTCATAACGTACTGAAAAGTTTTAGGCGTTTCATACAGCTTTACTGAAAAATACCAATCGTTTAACGGGTTGTCCGTTTTTTCCTGGTACTCCGCTACCGGTTCGGCTTTCACCGTTGTCCGGAACAAGGGTACCTTTTCTGCAGGGGGTGGTGCTTTGATAGCTGGGGCGGATTTTTTTTCAGCCGATTCGGCTTTTGTGACTGCTCCATTGTTGGGTGTTGTCTCACGACACCCTGCTGCGAGCAAACAGCATAGTAACAGATTGCGTCTTTTCATAGTGTGGGTTATTTACACAAAAATTAAATAAAAACAGGAACCTGAAAAAGCGTTGTCGCAATTTGTGTCACAACTTTAATACCAATTTAAGGCAATGAATTCGTTATAAACATTTCATAACTACAGCGCTTACCCACATGGCGTGATTTTACGTGTAGATACTGCAGGAAATACTGGGAGAAAGGGATGAATATTAAATATTGAACGTCCAATGTTGAATGATGAAGTGGAAAGGCAGAGAAATGAAAAATTAAAAAATGAAAAAGCGAAATACCGGTAGCGTATGGCTTTGGCTTTCAGCTTTAAGCTTTCGGCTATATTCGCGTGCAGCGTGTGGCTTGCGGTTTTATTCACCATTGACCATTCACCATTCACGTGAATTGTTCCATTTTCAAATCTTCAAATTTTCAAACTAAAAAGACACTCTCTTGTGCGGGAATCGCTCCGCGTATTGATACACCAGTCCGCGGATGTAATCATTTTCGGGATATCGTGTCAGGTAGGTTTTTAATTCTTCCCGGCTGGTAATACCGGCGCCTATCTGAACGCCTGCCGGTATATAGCCCATACCGTAAAATTTTCCTTTCTCCATTAAAATGCAACTCAGCTCTTCGCGCTCGTTACCCGCATCCAGCACCGCAAAAGTAGGCAGCCATTCTTCCAGCCATTGCAAAGCCGCCTGTACCCGCTCGTTATATGCGATGGCATCTTCCTTATGCTCACAGGCTCCGAGGCAAATGGCGCCACCCGTGCTTGTACACGGTCCGGGTGCAGTTTGCATGAAACACAATTTGGCACATAAGTTAAACCGTTGTATCAGCTGATTCATCAGCCGGTGCCCTTCAATAAGCAGGTTGAAGGTGTACAGCGGTTGCATGTGTTTTTTCTTTTTATCTATTGCCAGCCGCATATAGCCGCTGCTGTCTTCAAACATATATAACCCGTACGAATGGGAGAACCGCTTCTGACTGCTGTTGAATGCAGGCCATAATCTTTTTATTTCTATGCTCTCCAGAATAAAGGCCATTAATTCGGTACTGCACGTCTGATAGCTGACGCTGTAGATATTCCGTAAAAAATCCTGCCGCTGTTTACCAGAACCATTATGCGTGAAGTGACTGCTTACCCGGTATTTGAGGTTCTTTGCCTTCCCCACATAGATCACTTTACCGGTTTGATCATGAAAATAATAAACGCCCGGTGTATACGGCAACTGGTCAACCTGTTCTTTGGGCAGGTTGGGTGGCAGCGATTGTTCTTTAGCACCGCGTTTTATAAATTGCTGAATATGAGGTTCGGCGTTATGTTGCAGTAAATGTTCCAGTAATCGTACTGTTGCGTCGGCATCTCCGCCAGCCCGGTGCCGGTTTAGAATACTGATCCCGAAATAACGGCACAAATTACCAAGGCTGTAAGAAGGTATGCCAGGGAAAACCTTTTTTGACAGGCGAACGGTACACAGTTTTACGCAGTTCAGCTCATACCCTACCGCACTAAAATGATGCTTCAGGAAAGAATAATCAAAATTTACATTGTGGGCAATGAAGATCTTTCCCTCCAGCAGGTGAAACACCTGAGGAGCCAGCTCTTCAAAAGTGGGCGCGCCGGCTACCATGTCATTGGTAATGCCAGTTAACACCTGAATATAATGGGGTATGGTACGAACCGGCCGTACCAGACTTTCAAACCGGTTTATAACAGATTGTCCATCATGTAACACAATAGCAATCTCTGTTATATCGTTATTGGCAGCGTACCCCCCGGTAGTTTCTATATCAACGATAGCGTACATAGATTAATCGTAAAGTTACAAAGAACTGCCGGAAGCCAGAAGTCGGAAGAAGGAAGACCGAAGTCGGAAGTATGAAGTAAGAAGTCAGAAGAGTATAAATGATTGACAATCTGCAACTTCATTCAACATGTTGCAATTCAGGCATCAGACCTCGGACTTCAGACCTCAGATTTCAGACATCGGACCTCAGACTTCAAATTAATCCTACCCCATGAGTGTTTAATCCGCCCTACATTGTTAAACCTCAAAAAATCCGTTGACTATGCAGAAATTCAACATGCATCAATCAGGGGAGAAAAAGACTATTGTAGTGATCGTTGTGTTCTTCACTGCACTGGTACTGTTTTCTTACTGGTTCACCCAAGGCTAATTGCTTTGCCATCATCTGAAGTAGACCTCTTTAGTATGAAGCGCAAAGTAAAATAGCTGCAAAAGCAGAATACAGCTTTCCCGACCAGTTGGGACACGCGGAGGTAACCGTCACAAGCTACACGCAATACAGCTGAAATCTGCCAGCCACTAACTATTAACTAAAAGCCATATGCGATCAAACGCTGATAGCTGGCCAATAGTCATGTTGTGGACGCTTCTTTCTTTGTGCTTCATACTTTTTTATTTTCCGCCCATCCGCATAGCTTATTTCATACATTGTATACCTGGTTCTTACGTCTTCCCTCCAGCTTTTGGCTTCAAATCACCCACGGCTCGTACCTGGCCACTACCTACGACCCTGGAGCTTAATGCTTCTTACCCCCTGCTTCTTACTATAAACCTTCCACGACCTGCACCTGACCACTATCCATCAGCGTACCAGCTACACTTCCCATATCCCCGCTCCCCGGTATTTTCACTTTTTTATATATGCAACATTTGCAGCTTTAAAAGCTGTGTATTACCTTTGTAGTGGACTTCTTAATCAGCCTGGCTTTTATCAAACTGGGTTATATCCTTCCTTGAATCACCACGGCTTTAGTTTTTATACCCTATATTTCGTTAGCCTGTGAAAACCGATTGCATGATCGTACTACGGATTTAATCACTAAAAAAAAACGTAGCGTATGAAGAAATCAACGCATCATTTCCATCTGGGCGAAAACGGTAAAGTTGCTTTAATGGCAATAGGTTTTCTAAGCTTAATTATGCTTTTATCGTACCTGTACTGGTATGCTTAATAGCTAACAGCTAAACCCCATCTGAAACACAAAAATTTTTCCGGTATCGCATCTATGGTATTGGAGTGAGAATTATTTTGTAAGCATTTCGCGTTAAGGCGGGGTGCTTTTTTTTACCCCCAGCCTCTCCCGATCCCGACGTGTCGGGAGAACTGGCGGAGAGCAAAAGCCACACCTTCTGTAGTTTTTGCCTATTGTTAGCCTGGCTTTCGGTTGAAACCACGCCGCATTCAGCGCTCCCGAAGCTGTATTCATTATCACATAAGCACATTATCACATTCCTCATTCCCCTGCCTTTCCATTAGCAAATCAGCAAATTATCACATTATCACATTCCTCTTTTCGTACCTTTGCCGTCCTGAAAAGCAGATTACACATCTATGGAATTAAGCAAAAATTACCAACCCGAAGCGGTGGAGGACAAATGGAGTACCCATTGGAAATCAAAAAGATATTTCAACAGCACCCCCGATGAGCGTAAGTCGTTCACCGTGGTGATACCCCCACCCAACGTAACCGGGGTATTACACATGGGCCATACGCTCAACGAAACCGTGCAGGACATCCTGGTGCGCAAAGCCCGCATGAGCGGCTTTAACGCCTGCTGGGTTCCCGGCAGCGACCATGCCTCTATTGCTACCGAAAGCAAGGTGGTTCAAATGCTGGAAAAAGAAAAAGGCATTAAAAAAAGCGATCTCTCCCGCGAGGAATTCCTGAAATATGCTTTTGAATGGAAAGAAAAATACGGCAACATCATCTATCACCAGATAGAAAAACTGGGCTGTAGTGTTGACTGGGACCGGGTTTCCTTTACCATGGACCCCGATTACTACAAAGCCGTTTTAAAGGTTTTTGTCGACCTCTATAATAAAAAAATGATCTACCGTGGCGCCCGCATGATCAACTGGGACCCGGCAGCGAAAACCGCCCTCAGCGATGAGGAAGTTGAATACAAAGAAGTACAGGGTAAACTGTACTATGTAAAATATGCCGTGCAATCCGAAGTCGGAAGTCGGAAGTCGGAAGTCGGAAAACAGAAGTCGGAAGCCGGAAGTCAGAAGTCGGAAAATACAAATGAGGGGTCTCAGACTTCAGACCTCGGACTTCAGACCTCAGACTTCGGACCTCAGACCTCAGACTTCGTTATTATTGCCACCCAACGCCCCGAAACCATTATGGGCGACTCCGGGGTTTGCGTAAACCCGTCCGATGAACGTTTTGCCCACCTGAAAGGCAAAAAAGTGATCGTTCCGCTGGTGAACCGCGCAGTACCGGTAATTTTTGATGAATATGTTGATCCCGCTTTTGGTACCGGCGCCTTAAAAGTTACGCCGGCACACGATATCAACGACTATAACCTGGGGTTGAAACACAACCTCGCTGTAATAGATACCCTCAACGAAGACGGTACCCTGAACGAAGCTGCACAGGTTTGCGTGGGCATGGACCGTTTTGAGGCGCGTAAGAAGGTAGTTGAAATGCTTAGGGAACAAGGGCTGCTTGTAAAAGAGGAAGATTACACAACCCGTCTTGGCTTCTCCCAACGCAGCCTGGCCGTGGTAGAGCCACGCATTTCTACCCAATGGTTTGTAGCCATGCGTTCCCTGGCCGATAAAGCCCTGGGAGCCGTAACCAGCGGTGAAGTAAAAATTCACCCCGGCGACAAATTCCTGGCCACTTACCGGTACTGGCTGGAAAATGTAAAGGATTGGTGTATCAGCCGCCAGCTTTGGTGGGGCCAGCGGATACCGGCGTATTATGCGCCCGACGGCACCTTTGTGGTTGCTGAAACCAAAGAAGCGGCGTTAGCGCAATTCAACAAGCAAGGGGCCAAGGTTTCCCTGGATGATCTGAAACAGGACGAAGACGTGCTCGACACCTGGTTCTCGAGCTGGTTATGGCCTATTGAAGTATTTAAAGGCATTACCCATCCCGGTAATCCCGACATCAATTACTACTATCCTACTTCGGTGCTTGTAACCGGACAGGACATCATATTCTTCTGGGTAGCCCGCATGATCATGGCGGGTATGGAATACATGGACGTAAAGCCGTTCAGCGATGTATACTTTACCGGCATGGTGCGCGATAAACTGGGCCGTAAAATGAGTAAGCAGTTGGGCAACTCGCCCGATCTGCTGCAGCTGATAGATAAGTTCGGCGCCGATGCGGTGCGCTTTGGCATTATGATCTCATCCCCCGCCGGTAACGACCTGTTATTCGATGAAACGTCTCCCGAACAGGGCAGCAAGTTCAACAACAAGATCTGGAATGCCCTGAAGCTGGTGAAAATGTTTGAAGCAAAGGTTAGCCCAACAGCCAGCGGCGTTACACCTTTTGCCGTTACCTGGTTCGAAAACAAGCTGCAAGCGGCCAAGGCAGAAATTGAGCAACATTACAAGGATTTCAAGCTCAGCGAGGGATTAAAAACCCTTTATTCACTCATCTGGACTGATTTCTGTAGCTGGTACCTGGAATGGGTGAAACCTCCCATGGACCAACCCATCGATAAAGGCGTGTACGACAAAACGGTATCGTTCTTCACCGAACTGTTGCAATTGCTGCATCCATACATGCCATTCGTTACAGAAGAAATATATCACCTGCTGGCCCCTCGCACGGAAGACCTGTGCGTTAAACAATTCACCGCGCCGCAACCATTCGACGCCATTGTTTTGCGGGAAGGACAATTGCTGCAGGACGCGATCACCGGTTTACGCGACGTTCGGGTTAAGAACGAGATCAAGCCCAAAGAACCCATCAAGCTGTACATCCAGAGTGAGAACAATGAGCTGTACAAAGCCATTGAAGCCATTCTGAACAAGCAGGTAAATATTGATCAATTAACATTTGTTTCTGAGCCTGTAGTACAAACCATTACAGCGGTGATCGGCAAGGATAAATTCTACATTGAAACTGAACGTGCTGTAGATACCGGCGCCCAGAAAGATGAGCTGTTAAAGGAGCTGGATCGCCTGAAAAAGTTCCTTGAATCAGTTAACAAAAAGTTAAGTAATGAAAGGTTCGTACAATCTGCGAAGCCAGATGTCGTTCAATTAGAGCAAAAGAAAAAACTGGATGCTGAAGAAAAGATTAAGGTCCTTGAAAGTAGCCTTTCAACACTCTAAACAAACACCGGTCAAAACTATATCTAAAAGCATACTGCTCACGGCGGTATGCTTTTGTTGTTTAAAACCGGGCGCAAAAGCGCAGAAATATAACCTCGACCAGCGGATCCTGATGAACATGATGGAAAGCCGGTCTCATGGAATGACCAAATTCAATCAAACCATTTCGAATAACACGCAGTTGATCTCGGTGCTCATTCCCGCTACCGTGACCGCCATCGGTTTAATCGACAATGACAAGGCAACCCTGAAAAAAGGCTTGTACCTGGCGGAATCGGCTGCAGCAGCCACGTTTATCACATACGGGATGAAATATTCCTTTAAACGGTCGCGCCCCTACATGAAGATTGACGGGCTTTCTGCTGCCGGTACCGGCAACAGTCCCTCCTTTCCGAGCGGGCATACCTCAGTAGCTTTTTCATCGGCCATGTCCCTTTACCTGGCCTATCCCAAATGGTATGTAGCCGTTCCGGCCTTTACCTATGCCGCTTCGGTAGGGTATTCCCGCATGTACCTGGGCGTACATTATCCCAGCGATGTGCTGGCCGGAGCAGTGATCGGCGCCGGCAGCGCCTGGTTAATGTATAAAGCCAATAAGTGGCTTTTCAAGAAGAAACCAAGTTTAAAGCCGGAATTATAACATCAGCTAAAACCGTGTCACGGTTCCAAACCGTGGCCACGGTTAACAGGAATTATAACATCAGCCCGCACCCGATACGATAACACTATAGCCATTTCACGGTCCCGGTTATACCGGTATTGCACTGGAGTTGCACCGGGATTGCACTGCAGGCCCTATTCAACCCTGGTGGTAGGGTCATTACAGTGTATATGCCTTTTCCAACATGTGGGATATTGTTTGTACCTACACTTTTTCCTTCTTCATTTCCCTGTATTCCCTTTTTTATTTCTCTGTTTTTCATTTTTAATTTTTCATTTCCCTGTATTCCCTTCAACATTCAACATTGGTTATTCAATATTTAATATTCCCCCGGTCTAACGTCCCAGAAGATTGATCGGCAATATAAACTCCCACTGATTCGGCCCCAATCTCATCCGTTCCCCATCCATTAAATGACTGTAGCGAATGCCGAAACTCACCGCGTATTCATTCCACCATTTGGTATCGAAAAACATCTCTCCGCCGGCTGATCGCAATTGTACATGCTGGTTGCCCCGATAATACTTTACATCTGTATAGTCATAAAAGCCGTTTGCACGCACACGCAGTAGATACACTATATTCCCGATCCCAAGATCAGGGTATAGCAACGGGAAATGATAATTCACCCCCAGCTTATACATTTGGGGATACCTGTAATCATTAACGCCTCCATATCCGCGTGACATAGGAAAGCTGTTGGGAAAGCTGTAATCGGTAAGCGTATCCCGCTTCTGATAAGCACCTGTTAACACCAGGTTATGGGTAGGCGCTGCACCAGGCAGGTACAAAGCGCCGCTGGTCAGCCATTGAAATCCGCTATAGCTTGTAATGATCGTTCTGTAGCGGGAAAGCAAACTGATCCCAAAACGAGGATAAATATGCTGTCGCGCCACCTGCGATTGCATGGTAAATGTTACAGACCCATCTGCAAATTCAAATTGCCTGTCGGCATACCTGGTCTTTGCATAATTAGTATAGTTCACCTGGCGATGGTTAATACCGCCCGAAAAACTTAACCGGCGATAATACCGGCCGCCATTAAAAGTAAAAGGGAACTGCACCCCTACCCGGCCATTGAGCTCATTCCAGGTTTTGTTAAACGGACTGTCATTCTCCTTGCGGTCGAATGTTTCTGCAACACCTAATGTCAGGTACGGAAACCAGGCCCCATACGTGGCGGTAGCGCCTACTTCCTTAAACTTTTCATCGGTATTATAATTGAAATAGATCTCTGTTTGCAGGGTGTTCAGCACGTTCTGGCCGATCAGCGAAAACGAATAATCCGGATCGGAAATATAAGGCCGCCAGCTATGAAAATTGATCAGGTTGAACGCTTTGCGATAACGGCTAACCGGTAATGGCCGGCTGGTATCAACAGGTAAAGTCTGGTCTTGTTTTAATGAGTTCAACTTGTATGAAAACAAGGGCTTCGTGAAGTCTTCAGCGCCCATTGGCTGCCAGGTTCCGGCGTTGATGGGTTGTTGCACTACATGATAACCCGCCGCGGTAAAAGCCGTATAAACGGCTTTTTTGTTCAGGGCGCTCCATTGGTAATTACCGGTGCCCATATTGGGTGGTGTTTGTAACCAGAACAACTGTTTATTGATCAGCGCAAACAGCTCATCTTTTTCCTGCCAGGCCGCCGTAAAGGTGATGGTATCGCCCTGTACCGAAGGAAATCCGGCTACATGCAGCGAATACGGCAGCAGCTCTTCTACCGAACCATCATTGATGTTCACCAACCCCAATGTGCTTACACCGGCATCAGTGCGAATGGCCGATACCACGGTTTGCTGGTTATAAAATTTGGGATGGCTATAAAACAACCCTTGCGGGTTAGGCACTTTTTTCAAAACAGCGCCCGAAGCCGCATCCAGAATATGCAGTGCCGCATTGCTGCCCGGTTGTACCTGTACCGCCACTATCTGTTTGCCATCGGCCGAAATATCAGGCGCAAAATAATGCGTGTGATGAGTGATCGTTCTTTGCTGGCGTGTACGCACATCAAGCACCTTCAGCACACTATAATCTTTAAACGCCCACCGCAGATCCGCTTCATAAGCAGCATATACAACTTTACCATTACGGTACGAGAAGTAGGGATCGAGCGAAATATCTTTTGTTCTTAACCGGGTATCGGTTCCTGTACTCATATTACGCAGGTAAAATGCCGCTATCTTTTTATAACTGCTCTTTACCAGCACTACCGTATTATCGTTTATCCATTGGGGAAATTCTTCATCCCCGGCAAAATGGTCCTGTTGCTGCGCCCAGTTGCTCACCATATCAGGTTTATACGCTGTAGCATAGGTTTTAAAATATGTCATGGCTTCATTGCGGAATGCCCGGTAACTGGTATGGCTGTATTTTTTAATAGCCCGCTGAAACGGGTACAGCACACCGTTAAACCGGGCGGCATCATCTGTAACGTTCTTCCAGAAATCGGGTCCGTATTTTTCACGGCCGTACGCTACCTGCATATAACCCAGCCGGTAATGATCGGGCACAAAATCGCGTAGGGAACCATTACGCAGTTTCATCCATGAATAGTTTTTATTGGCTTGCCACAATGAGCGATAATCATTAAAGAAAAAGGGCAACCGGCCTCTGCCCTGCTGGCTTTTCAGCGTTTCCTGGTACACGGCATCGCCTTCCCAGAACCAGTTTGGTATGGCCGCACTGTTGGCCATAGCCAGCCCTTCCTGACCAAACAAATAGTACGCAACCCTTGACAATCCTTTGCGGAAATTATTGTATTGCTGCACATGCCGGTATTCGTGCAACGCCAGGGTATGATACCAGGGCGTGGCGCCCAGTTCAAAAGGGCTTTGCGGTGGCGTAAGGTAGAATTCACTGCGCCAGGGGCCCAATCCAACATAGGCATTGGAGATAGTAGTACGTGGTTGCAGCACGATGCTTATCTTACGCACCCGGCTGCCGATGGTGGGCGACGTTTGCACCGCCAGTTGTTGTATGGTAGTGGCAATGTCTGCGGCCTGCTTGTCAAGGCCCGACCCGGCAGGGAAAATGACCCGCAGGGTATCTGTATTGATCTGGTTCCATTTTGTAGAAGGGGGATGACCGCCAAACTGTTGTGCCTTTAATAAACCATACACCGGCAGGCAACAGATAAAAAGGAAAAGCTTTCTCATTACATTGTATTAAAGTACTTTCAAATACACTACCAGGCTTAGACTTTATAAACCTGAAAATAAATCCTTTTTTCAATACGCGATGAATGTTTTTGGTTAATCATGAACTAGCGATCTGCATGGCAACCCGTGCCACGGCCCTGAGCGAAGTCGAAGGGGGAACCGTGACACGGGTACCCTGTAATTTTGGGATTTATGTTTTGGAACCTGTATCTTGAGCCGGATTGCTATGACTGTACCACGTTCTGTTATTCCTTGTTAGGTAAAACATATTTGTAACCCATGCTTCTTTCTTTATTAGCGCTGGCTGTGGCGCCTGGTGCGGCCATTACCTTATATATTTATTCAAAAGATAAATATGACCGGGAACCGCTGTTGCCTTTATTGATCTCTTTTTTACTGGGCATGGTGGCAACTGCTCCGGCTATCCTTATTCAAACCAGTTTAAAACCGGTTTTGTATCTCTATTGCCCAGGCTTTACCATCTGGTATTACTTTTTACTGTCATTTATTGTAGTGGCCTGTAGCGAAGAAGGCAGCAAATATCTTATGTTACGGGGGTATGCGTATCGCAATAAAGCATTTAACGAATCTTTCGACGGCATCATTTATTCGGTCATGATCAGCATGGGATTTGCCACGCTCGAAAACATCGGTTATGTATTGAATTACGGTTTTAAAACCGGCATCATCCGCATGTTTTTATCCGTGCCCTCGCATGCCGCTTTTGCCGTATTGATGGGTTATCATGTGGGCCTGGCCAAGTTCGATGCCCTCCCGCGCAAGCGCGGGATTCAGCACATCGTAAAAGGCTTGCTGCTGGCGATCTTTTTTCATGGTGCATTCGATTTCTTTTTGTTGCTGCAAAACAGCGAGCAGGTAAAGAAATATGTATCGAATGGATTGTTATTGTCGGGCGCCCTCGTGGCCTGGTATATTGCCATCCGCATGTCGGTTAAATCGATCCGGTTGCATGAAGAACTATCGCGGCAACACTTTCATAAAAATAACAAGACTATTTCCGAAGTATAATATTTTTGCGGTCTATGGTAACAATTCGCTTTGCAAACGTAGATGACTTAACAACTGTAGAACAATTAGCACGGGAAATATGGCCGGTAGCTTATGATGGAATAGTACCGCCGGTGCAGCTGGCCTATATGCTGGATCTGATCTACAACAACGCCACTTTGCGCGACCAGCTGCTGAACCAGCACCATACTTTTTTAATGGCTGAGTCAGATGGAAAACCGGTAGCCTTTGCCGCCTTTTCAATCGTTGAGCCCGGCGTTTGTAAACTGCATAAGATATACGTTCATCAAAACACCCAGGGCCAGGGAATTGGTAAAAAGCTGATCGATTTTATTACCGGTCACCTGCAATCGCAACCTGTTCACACGCTGCGCCTGAATGTAAACCGGCAGAACAAAGCCCGGTTCTTCTATGAAAAGCTCGGCTTCGTGGTGATAAAAGAAGAAGACGTAGATATAGGCCAGGGGTATTTTATGGTGGATTATGTAATGGAGAAGAAATTAAAAATGAGGAATTAAAAATTAGAAATGAAAAAGTGAGATCCGATTCCGGCATTCCACTTTTTCATTCCTCTGTTTATCATTTCTAATTCTTCATTTTTCTATTCACTTTCTCTCCCCATTGCCGCCAGCTTCATCTTTTTAGTGAGTTCCGGACCAAAATATCTTTCAATCCTGCCTTCCACCAGGTATATAACAGGCGTAAGCACCAGCGCCATCAGGAATTTGTACGTATAATTCATCATCCCAATAGCCAGGATCTGCTGCCAGGTAAAGATGCCGGAAAAAGCAATGAACAATACAATGTAGCTATCTACCAGTTGCGATACAACGGTTGATCCGGTGGCGCGTAACCATACATGCTTTTCACCCGTGCGTTGCTTTATTTTATGAAACACGGTCACATCAACGATCTGGCTTACGAGGAAGGCCACCAGGCTGCCCACAATGATCCGCATGCCCTGCCCAAACACACTGTCAAAGGCATTTTGCATATCAGGTATGCCTTGTTTTGTTCTGCTGGTGACCCAGAAATCGGCAGCCGGTACATGAATGGCCAGGTAAAACATCAGGAATGCATAAGAGATCAGTCCCACGGCTATAAAACTAATACGGCGTACCGCTTTGGGACCATAATATTCATTGATGATATCGGTCATCACAAACTCCAGCGGCCACAATAACACACCGCAGGTAAGGGTAAAAGCCAGTCCCGATTGACCGAACATGGTAATATTGGCAGGTTGCGTGCCTATCAGTTTTTCGAGGGAGAATAATTTAGTGCCGATGCACTCAGCAATGAGGGCGTTGGCAACAAAAAAAGCGGTAAAAAATACGAACAGCCGGGTAGGTTTATCCTTAATAATCGATTGGATCATCTTATAAAAAGTATTATCTGGGGCAATAAAAAAAGAAAATTAGTAATTATAAGCCATCCTGGAAAAAGTTTCCATACCGCTTTGCGTTGCAGTATAAGAACAAGCACAAAAAGGTTCACCACAATATTGAGCAGAAAGGCGATTAAAATGCCTAAAATCAGCACCAGGGAAACGAATTCACCGGGCTGCCCCTGCTTAAGTATGGGATAATAACGCATGATCCATACTACCACAAAGCAAACATTACAAATAAAAGCTACCCGACTGAAAAATATTAAACTTTGCATATAGTCAACTTGCTGTAAAATTGCATTATTTTGCCCAACTATTAATTATTTGCATAATGAAGAAAACACTCTGGCAACAGGTAATGCCACATCTGATATCCACTGCTATTTTTTTGATAGTAGCCTTACTCTTTTGTAAACCGGCGCTGGAAAGTGATTCAGTGATGAAGCAAAGTGATGTTACCCACTGGGAAGGCATGAGCCACCAGTCGTTTCAATATAAAGAAAAACATGGCCGCTTTCCCTTGTGGACAACCAACATGTACGGTGGTATGCCTGGTTACCAGATAGCCCTTGATGGCCCCTGGACGCCGTTGGGTACTGTACATACCATATTACAGTTGGGATTGCCCAAGCCCATCAACATGTTCTTCCTGGCTTCCATTTGTTTTTATTTTTTATGCATATGCCTTCGAATTCGGCCCTGGGTGGGTGTTATTGGCGGATTGGCCTTTGCCTATAGTACCACCTTTCCTATATTCATAACCGCCGGTCACGATACCCAAATACTGGCGCTGGCTTATGCACCGGCTGCACTGGGTGGCATTATAT